>JAQBWJ010000370.1 GCA_027625215.1 Candidatus Poribacteria bacterium | reverse complement strand
GTCGAAGGGGCTGCGGCTACGTTCCGAAGGGTGAGCGTCGGATTGCGCGAAACATCCTAACCATCATCCACGTAATTCACCGTATACTGAAACAGCATAAACTGTCATTCTGAGGCTCCTGCCGAAGAATCCCGGATGCCACGCGTGTGAACCGGGATTCTTCGCTCCGCTCAGAATGACATCCTCACTGACACGCAACGAACGGCGCACCCCCCTGATGCACTTCCTCTCCGACGAACCGCAGGACACGATTCTCGACGCGACGGATCGCCCGTTTGAAACGGCGGTCGCCGCCGCGCGCACTTGCTACTCGTCCAAAGGGATCATCACGGCGGACGACGTGTCCAAAACGAA
The DNA here is from genome assembly GCA_027625215.1 of Candidatus Poribacteria bacterium. Taxonomy (GTDB): domain Bacteria; phylum Poribacteria; class WGA-4E; genus JAQBWJ01. Next base: position 3,780 of record JAQBWJ010000370.1, on the reverse strand, counting down.
ACGCACCCGCGAGCTCCGCGACCGCATCGCCGAAAGCACCCTCCTTGCCGGGCACCTGACCACCCGACAACACGCGACGTTCGTCTTTGCGATGAGCAACTTGTCGCGCGCGGTCACATGGTCGTTCCTGCACAGCCACCCGTTCTACAACTCCGAGCAGGTGTCGCAGCGGTACGTCGAGGTGAAGCCGGGCAACGTCGTCATTCCGAATCTGGAAGGCAAGGAGCTCGAACTGTACGAATCGACGGTGCAGGCTCAGATGACCGCCTACCAACGCCTGAACGAGCTCCTCGCCCCGACGGTGGAAAACGAGTTTTACGATCTGTTCCCCGCGCGCCGCAAACGTCCCGAACGGTGGCGAACGACACTCCCCAAGAAGGCGTACGAGGTCGCGCGGTACGTGTTGCCCGTCGCCACCTTTACGTACCTCTACCATACGGTCAGTTCGTTGACGCTGCTGCGCTACGCCCGGCTTTGCGACTATTTCGACTCGCCGACCGAGCAGCGCATGTTGGTCGAAAAAATGATCGCCGCCGTCAAGGAGCGCGACCCGCTGTTCGAGAAGGAGCTCCGCGACACGATCCCCCTCGAAGACACGCCCGAATACCGCTTTTTCGCCGAGCGGCAGGAGTCCGTTCCCGCGTCGTCGGCGAGGTCGTTCGTCAAGGAGTTTGACGACCGTTTGGGCGGGCGCACATCCGTCCTGATCGACTGGTCGGATCGCTCGGAGGCGACCGTCGCGGAGGCGGTGCGCGCGGTGTTGGGTCAGTCGCAGAGCGACCTCTCCGACGCGGACGCGCTCGCGCTGCTGCTCGACCCGTCGAAGAACCACTATTTCGCGGAGACGCTCAACGTCAGCACCGTCTCGAAACTGTCGCGGTCATTGGCGCACGCGCACTACACGTTCGCCAAGAAACTGAGCCACACGGCGGACTCCCAAGACCAACGCCACCGCATGGTCCCCGCCGCGCGACCGATCCTCCGCGCCGTCTATACAGGGGAACCGGACACAATCACTCCAACACTCATGCGCCTGAACGACGAGGCACGCGACCTGTTCGACGCGACGAACGCCCTCGCCTTCGAGAACATCAACCGACTGCTCGACATGGGCGTCTCGGACGAGGACGCCTTCTACCTCCTGCCAAACGCTTACGCGATCCGCATGGTGGAATCAGGCTCGCTGCTGGACTTGCACCACAAGTGGCGGTCGCGCCTCTGCTACACGGCGCAGGAGGAGATATTCCACGCCTCCGTCGATGAGGTGAAGGCGGTGAAGGAAGTCCACCCGACCATCGGGTCGTACCTGCACGCCCCCTGCTGGTTCCGCGCGCAGACGCCGGAATCGCCCTACTGCCCTGAGGGGGATCGCTTCTGCGGTGTCCCCGTGTGGAAGTTGGAGCCGGACGCCTTCAAGCGGACGCTCTGATCTCCCGCACTTGAACCTGCCGCCCGATTCCGCGTAACGTGTCACTCGGAGACCGATCACCGACGAAGACCATCGGGCAACGCGGAAAGTGACGACATGAAATACTCGTTTATGACGTTCTCAACCCCCAACCTGTCGCTGGACGAGAACCTCGCCCTCGCCAAGAAACACGGGTGGGACGGCATCGAACCCCGCACCGTCAGCAAACACGGTCACGGCGTCGAGTTCGACGCATCACCCGCCAAACGCAACGAGATCCGCGCAAAGGCGGAAGATGCGGGCGTCGCGCTCTGCTGCATCGCCACCTCCTGCCGCTATGCCGATCCTGCCACCGTCGCCGAACACGTCGAGACGACGAAACGCGCCCTCGACTTGGCGGCGGATGTCGGCTCGCCGTCGCTGCGGGTGTTCGGCGGAAAGGTCGGCGACGGGCTCAGCCGTGAGGACGCGATCAACCTCGTCGCCGATTCCCTCTCGTCCGTCGCGGAGCAGGCAGCCGCGCGTGACGTGAACATTACGTTGGAAACACACGACGATTGGTGCGACCCAAACCACGTCGCCGCCGTGCTGAAGAAGGTCAACCACCCGAAGATCGGCGCGAACTGGGACATCTGGCATCCCGTCCGCCACAAGTACGCGACGCTCGCCGAGTCGTTCGAGATTCTCAAGCCCTGGATCAAGCACCTGCACATCCACGACATCGAACTGTCGTCCGGCAAGCAGGTGGCGATGGGCGCGGGCGACCTCGACCACAAAGAGGTGATCGCCCTGTTGAAGACCATCGACTTCGACGGCTACCTCAGCGGCGAGTGGATCGGGTGGGACGATCCGTGGGAAACGCACATTCCACGTGAAATCAAAATCCTGCGACAGTACGAGTCCGAATTACGCTAACAACAGCGGGAGTTTGAGCACGAACAAGGGCGAGGCAACCCCCCCTCGCCCTTTCGTGTGTACCCTCTTGCGTACCGCAAATGTCAGGTATTGGCCTTGTTGCTCAACAGTTGGATGAGCACTTCCAATTTCGTTTCAAGCGCGTTGATGCGCTGTTCGTAACCCTGAATCAGCGCTTTCGCGTCGTCGCCGAGCGTCGTCATGGACGGGCTGTCTTCGCGGAGTTTCGTCCGCTTGGTCACGTCCACCTGATAGAGCATCGGGTGTTGGAGGATGTACTTGCCGTCGCGCGTGTCGAACTCGGTGAAGCCCGTCATGATCGACGCCAACCCCGTGCCCGTCAGGCTCAACCCGTGAAACCGCTCCAACTGCCAGCGCAGCTCGTCCAATGTCAACCCGCTGTCCTGTTTCGACAGCAGTTCGCAGATCACTTGATAGAGGTTCGGTTCCTCGTCCTCACCCAGCGGCAGTTGCAGCACCGGGTCTTTGCGGACGATCTCTTCCAGTTCGCGCTGCACCGCCTCAATCGGGATCAGGTAGCGAAACCGCTTCGAGCCCTTCTTGATCGACGGCAGCGGATGGGTCGTTGCCGGTAGATTCCCTCGCTTGATCCGCGCCCGCAACGCCGCCTCGTTCTTGCCGAGTATCTTGGCAACATCCTTTAGACCCAAATGTTCCGTAACGTCGCTCTTGCCTTCTGCCATCTTTCTGGTTCCCTTGCTTGCGAAGCCGTTCCGCCGACCATTATCATCATGCTTTGAAAGACCGAAGCGCGTTCGGTACACTGAGAGAGAACGCGCCATGCGCGAAAAGACGTTTTCATCGGGAGGCAACACATTCCGTTTCAGAATGTGTGCAACATGAAGATCATGTTAACATAATATCGACGGAGACGCAACAGGAATTCATCGGTGTAGTCGCTTCCGTCATTCCCTTTGACGTATTGTATACAAGATTATCAACGCGAGAACATCTCATTTAGTTCGGAATTCGATGGAATGGTGATTCATGAAAGCCCTTCAATGAAACGCTCCGACGCGCTCTCGCTCGCATGGCGGACAGCCGCCCTCGTTGGCTTGATCGTTTCGCTGATTCTCCCCGTAAACGCCGATGAATACGCCGTCCGAGCGGCGATCTACTCCGACGGGCGCGTCACCCGATTCGACCACTCGCCCATCCGCGTGCGGCTCGGCGCGCTGCCCGAAGGGATGGAGAGCGACGGATACATCGAGGCGTTCGAGAAGGCGGTCAGGTTGTGGGAAGCGGCGACCAACGGGCTGGTCCGCGTCGAATACATCTCGCGCAACACCCCCGACGATCAAGTGGACATCCCCGTCCATTGGGTGACGAACCTCTCGAACGACGCGCTCGTGAACCATCTGGCGCACACGATCCTCTCGCGCGAGTCCTCCGATGCCCAGTCCGCCGCCGTCCGCATGAACGTCAGCGTCTACGAC
>JAQBWJ010000369.1 GCA_027625215.1 Candidatus Poribacteria bacterium | reverse complement strand
GCTCGCCGAAACGGTTGAGGACACGCACACCATTCGCCCCGACACCGCCGCCGAACAGTCTGAGATGCGCGCGCAGGTCGAGTCCGCGTTGAGCGCGTTGGATGAGCGTTCCGCGAGGGTGATCCGGCTGCGGTACGGGTTGGAGAACGGCGTCAGTCACAGTTTGACGGGGGTCGGCGCCCTGCTCCAACTGTCGCGCGAACGCATCCGTCAATTGGAAGCGGCGGCGTTCGACCGACTGCGGCATCCGGTGCGGGCGGCTCAGTTGCAGGCGTTCATCCAACCGAGCGCGTGAGCCCCCCGGCGAGGTCTTTCACACAAACAAGTTTGAATATCTCTCCCCCCTTTTCCCGCCTCTTGTGTGAGGTCGTGAGGGAAAGGGGGATTTCGTTTTTCGCAAACGTCGCCCGTCAACGACGGGATGTTCCCTACCTTAACTCCTGCCCCCCAAAAATCGACTTGACGCCTCGCTCATGATGAATCATAGTATGTGATGAAGGCGGTCAAGGACGCCTCCCGTCCGTGGAAAGGGCAGAGCCCACCTCGTTTTCGCAGCGACGACCATATCAACCTTTTCTCCTCAAGCCCGCCGACGGACAACGGGCGACTCCGTTACACTGAGAGAGGGTTGCTATGCCTAAGCAACTGCCTGTGCCTGCCGACCTCGAACAACTCAAGAACCAAGCGAAAGACCTCCAAGCCGCGTGGAAATCGGGTGACGATGCCGCCGCCGAGCGGATCATAGCGTCCCACCCGCGCCACGACGACGCCTCCGTCGCCGCCGTGAAAGCCGCGTCGTTGGCGCTCGCCGACATGCAGTTGGTTGTCGCCCGCGAGTACGGCTTCGACAGTTGGCCCCGACTGAAGGCGCACGTCGAGTCCTCCAAGATCGATCCCAACGATTTCGTCTCGCGGTTCCTCGAAGCCGCGGGCGGTCCCGGCGACGCGAGCATCTACGCCTCCGTCTCCCTCGACCGTCCCAACGCGCTCCTGTCCGATCACCCCGAAGTCGCCGACGCGAACGTCTACACGGCGGCGGCGTTGGGGAACGTCGCGGCGGTGCGGCGGATCCTGTCCGACAACCCCGCGTTCGCCACTGAAAAAGGCGGGTTGCGGGACTGGGACGCGCTCACCTACTGCTGCTTCTCCCGCTACTTCAGGCTGGAAACGGAGCGCGCGGACGACTTCGTGCAGGTCGTCAACCTCCTGCTGGAACACGGCGCGGACCCCTCGACAGGCTTCCACGACGAAAGCCACCTGCCGTCGCCGAGCCTCGAACCCGTCCTGTACGGCGCGATCTGCGCGAACCACGTCGGGGTGGCGAAGGCGTTGATCGACGGTGGCGCGGACGTGAATCACAACGAGATCGGTTATCACTCGCCGGAGATTCACGACAGCGAGATCATGAAGGCGGTGGTGGAAAGCGGTCACGCGAACGAGTGGACGCTGGCGACGATGCTCCTGCGTAAAATCGACTTCCACGACTACGACGGCATCGCTTGGCTGCTGGATCACGGCGCGTCGCCCAACGAACTGAACTCGTGGGGCAAGACGGCGCTTCATCAGGTGGTATTGCGGCGCAACCCGCTCGAAACGGCGGAGTTGCTGATGGATCGCGGCGCCGACCCGCTGATCGAGATGCCGGACGGGAAGTCGGCGGTCGCCATCGCTGCGCGGATGGGGCGTGTCGACCTGCTGGAACTGTTCGTGCGGCGCGGCGTCTCGACGGAGTTGGAGGGCATCGACCGCTTCCTCGCCGCCTGCGCCCGCGCGGATGGGGCGACGGCGCGCGCGATCCTCTCCCACGACCCGGAACTGGTCGCCAACTTGAAGCCGGAGGACAAGTCCGTCTTCGCGGAGGTCGCTGGCTCCGGGAACACGGAGGCGGTGCGCCTGATGCTTGATCTCGGCTTCGACATCGCGCATCCGGGCGATTGGGGCAACACGGGGCTGCACCTGTCGATCTGGCGGGGAGCGCACGACACGTCGAAACTGCTGATTGAACGAGGCGCGCCCATCGAGCAGACGAACGACGCGGGCGTCACGCCGTTGCTGCACGCGGTTAGGGCGGCAATCGGCGGCGATTGGGACGCCTCCCGCACGACGGAGACGGTCGCCGCGCTGTTGGAGGCGGGGGCGGATGTCCGCTCGGTGAAGCCGTTCCCCACATCCAGCGATGAGGTGAACGACCTGCTGCGGCAATACGGGCGGTAGCGCAGTCCATTTCATCACGACAAACGCGGGAGCTCGATCCGCTCGAGCTCCCGCGTTTTATTTTCGATCCATTGGCATACGGCGCATTACATCAGCGCGACGAGCCCTTCCTGCGTAAAATGATGATCGTTCGTCAATGCGTCGCCGATTCGGTACGATCGCATCACGCACATCGACGCGCAATCGATGAAACTGTTCTCCTTGTCGGGTCGCCCGGCGTACAGTTCGAGCGCGGCGGCAAACAGACCCTCAGTTTGAGGGACAACCTCAACGTCATGGTCGCTTTGAATTGCGTATACGGCTTGAACGGCGACCGAACGCCAATGTTGTCCGTACTCGGAGAAATAGTTCAGGAGTTCGATGAGAACACCGTCGGTTGTGACAATCGTGCGATTGCGAACGGCGTCTCGAAGGTCATGAGCGCGAGCGTGGAGACTGTCGTAGGGATAGATCAGCGCAATCCAATAACACGCATCGGCAAAGACGTAAGGCATCAGGGTTTATGCCTTTTGGCGTGTCCGTACAAATAGTGATCGAGATTTGCCGCCCCATCGCGAGGGAGTTTTTCGAGTTCTTCCTGCGGCATATCGGCGGTGAGGCGACGCAATTTCTCCCAGATCGGAAGCGCGTCATCGTCCGTTTTCTGTGAGGAGATCACTCGGTGAAAACCATCATCCGCCGAATTCAATTCACCCGTTGTCAAATCGGAAGGTCGGGTCATCCGTTCGAACAGTTCGCGCAGTTCCGCCGCAATCGCATTCGGGGGATTGCCCGATAGCCCGAACGCGATCATCCGTTCCGCTTCCCGAAGTTCGCCACATTCAAGCGCCAGAGACGCCGCGCTGCGAAAGAGGACGGACCGCGTCGGTTCGGTCTCCGGTCGGTCTTTGTACTCCATCGCCGCCTGCTTTTCGTAACGAAACGCCTCGCGCAGCAACGCCGTCGCCTCGACATTGGAACCGGATCGCTTCGCCGCGTCCGCCTTGTCTGCGAGCTCCATCGCGTGATGATGAGCCGTGATAACCGCCATTTCCTCGCAACCTTCGCCGCTGGTTTCTCAAAACTCGATGCGTATAGCATACCCCGTCGGTGTCCTGCCTGTCGAACTGTCCGCCGAGACGACGTAGGGGTGAGATCAAAACGCGCTGACCGAGCGCCTCGGACGCCGCGCCGTGCGCCGACCCACCGCCCCCTCCGGCAACCGCACCATCAAATCGGCAAGCGTCATCAGGTCGAGCGCATTGTGTTCCAGTATCCGCCGCATGTCGGAGCCGTCCCCCGTCCGCGTGAACACGCGGTAGGCGGCGGGTATCTCGGAACTGGGTATATCGTCGTCGCGTCCGCGCCCGCAGATCGCCCGCTCCAGCGTTTGCAGCCGACAGTTCGGCAACGCATGACCCCACGCCCGCCGCCCGACGTGCAGCATGTCCAGATGAGGCAACCGCTCGTTGAACGGCAACCCGTGACGCTCCGCCCGCTTCCGCAGAAACGGCACGTCGAAACTCTTGCCGTTGAACGACACGAACCAGTCCCCCGCGCCGAGCGTTTCCAAAAACAGCGCGAGACTGCCGGGTTCCTCGCGGTCGTCCCGCGCGAGGTACTGCCGCACGACGAACCCGTTCCCCTCCCACACCATCGTCCCGACGAGAAACGCCGTGCCGCGTTCCCCCGTCAGCCCCGTCGTTTCGAGGTCGAAGAAGACGGCGCGCTCCGGGTCGATTTTCGAGATGTCGAACGAACGCGCCAATGTCTTGCGTATCGGCGATGCCGAATCACCCATCGCGGCGGCGTAGGCGTCCGAGAGCTCGGCAAACTCTCCGCGCTCCCCGACAACCCCTTCCACCAGCAAGATGCGGCCCCCAGCGGGTGACTCGACCTCCACCCCCTGAATCGCCTCGCCTGACGCGACACGCATCACGACCTGAGCCGCCG
>JAQBWJ010000368.1 GCA_027625215.1 Candidatus Poribacteria bacterium | reverse complement strand
CAACCGCCTCGTCGTTCCAGAGTCGGAGCGGTATCGACTTGAAGGGTACGTTTACGTCTAACGTTCAGCGAGCGACATGCGACCGATTCAAACCGTTTTCACGCTGTACCGACGCGCCGCCATCCGCCTGTTTCGTGACGACGGGTTCGGCTTGGCGTCTCAAATGGCGTACAACGCCCTGTTCTCTATCTTTCCGGGGCTGCTGGTCTTGGTTGCCGTGTCGCAAAATCTCGGCGCGCGAGATATCCTTCCCGACGTGATGGAGCGCGTACGACGTTTTTTGCCGCCACCCACCGCCCTGATGATTGAAGAAACGGCGCGCGAAGTGATTGAGACGCGCTCGTCCGGCGTGTTGACGTTCGGGTTCCTGATGTTGCTCTGGGTCGCTTCAAACTTCATGAACACGGTGTTGAAGGCGCTGGGTGTCGCCTACGCCGCGCCGCAGACGCGCCCGACTACAACGTGGAAGTTGATCGTCGCCGGACTGATGCGGCGGTTGCTCGCGGTCGCGTTGGTCGTCGTCTTCGGAATCGCGTCCGCGCTGTCGTTCCACCTGTTCGTCTTCGGGACGACGATCGCGCAGTTCCTCGAAACCACGTTCGGGTTGCGCGACTGGTTGTCCGAGGCGTTGGCGTGGCTGCAAACGCCCGTGTCGCTTCTGTTGATGGTCGGGAGCGCGTCGTTGCTGTACTCGGTTGTGAGGACCCGCCCGCTGCCGTTGAAAGACGTGTTTCCCGGCGCGTTGACGTTCGGCGTATTGTGGCTGGCGGCGACGGCGGGCTTCAGGTTCTACATCATGAACGTGGCGAACGTCGGTCGGTTTTATGGGGCGGTCGGCGGTATCATCGTGCTGATGACGTGGTTCTATGTGTCGTCGCTGCTGCTGTTTTTCGGGGGTGAAGTGAACGCCGTCTGGATCGAGTTGCGAACGCCGCGCGGTCGTCATCGTTGACGACCGGACGTTGCCTTCCCGTTGCCCCCAAAAGTCTCGAATGGAACTCGACCCGCATGTTTCCGATGCTCAGACTTCTCGCCGTACTGCTGTTTGCGGGGATCGTCTGCGGATGTTCGGACGGCATCGAGGCGGACGCGCCGCGCGTCGGCGTGCTGATGCCGACGGGCACGGGACCCGTCCCCCAGATCATGCGCGAGGGGATGACCCAATACGCCGCCGACCAGCGGTTCCACCTGTTCTGGCGCGACGGCGACAAGCGCGAAGTAACGCAGACACCCGCCAACTACGAACGCGAACAACTCGCCGACCTCATCGCCAAACAGCGCATCGACACGTTGATCTACACACCCGCCAAGAAGAGCGACCCCGCGTTCATCTTCGCGGACGCGCGCGCGGCGGGGGTGAAGATCGTCAGTTTCGACACGATTCCACGCAACTTCACGGCGGATGCGTTCGTGACGACGGCGTGGCGGTCGGCGGGAGTGGAAGCGGCGTTGGCGTGCGTCGAGTATCTGCGGGAAGTCGGGCGACACAACGTCGAGGGCAACATCAACGCGCTCGTGGTGGAGGGGACATACCTGCGCGATTGGGAACGCGATGTGGCGACGGGGTTTTACGACATTCTCGACAACAGCCCCGAAGTGCGCGTCGTCGGGCGGACGACGGCGAAGAACCCGACCGAGTCGTTCCAGTTCACCAGCCGCGAGATCAACAACTACGCGGGGAACGTTCAACTGCTGTTGATCGCCTCGACGGACACCGTTTCGGGGGCGATTCTCGCGGCTCGGACGCACGGGTTGGTCGATTGGGTCGTGTCGGCGGGGGTGGGCGCGGGCGAGGAAGCGTGTCGGCTGATTGTCGAGGACGTGCACGACTACGAAATCGACCTGATGCCCAAGCAACGCGCGATTCTGGCGGCGAACGTCGCGTATCGGCTGGCGCAGGGGAGTCCGCTGCCGCCGGAAGGGACGTACAAGAACGGCGAGGCGGAGGTTCCCGTCTATTACGGGTATCGGCGGGTCATTTCCAAAGAGAACGTCAATTTGATGCAGCCGTTGTGGAAGAACCTGTATCCGCAATAAGATCATCCCTACGGATGAACGAGCGCGGGGTCTGTTATTTGGTACGACGAAATATTTATGGTGAGGCAATGATTGAGTTATCGCTAGCTATTGTTATTCCGATTATCCTGCTTCTACACTCGTTCGTCGCAGTGTCATTCCTAGTAAGATCGGTAATGGGTAGTAGATATCAACCATTTGTGGGTATTTGTGCGGGCGTCGTATTGGCGACAATAATCTTGGTGATTGCCGGGGTGGAACCTAACGCGCCGAACGATATAGATTCACTATTTCGGGACCGAGATATCTGGGAAGAAGAATTCGCCACAAGTGTTTGTTTTGGATTACTCATCGGTATTCCTGCGGGGTTTGTATTACCTTTACTCATCGACCATATGCGGCATCCCGTTGCGTACGGAATTGCAAATCTAGTTCTCATAACATTTTCATTAACCGGGTTGTATTTGTTCCTTTTTGGCGAGGACTACGGCTGGTTTTATAGCTTCTATGGGCTTGGATCTATTTTCGCTTGCCTTCTTTATGAAATCATAGGCAAACGTCTTGTTGATGAAATCAGCAAGACCCAAAGCAAGAGTGATTCGTGATCATTCCTGTATCATCATCCCATTTCCATCATCAATCAGCTTTCATTGCTGACATTTTGAATGTCCGATCCTCCGGCACCGAACCGTCCCCGTAGATGATCCGCACGCGCACCGTCGGGTCTGCCGCCGTCGTGTCGAACGCGAGGGTGGCGAAACTGTTTGTGCGACTATTCGCGATGCCGGATGAGACCACTTCAACCAACGGATAGCCGCCCGTCTCGTGCACTTGGATGAAACTGGCGTGCACGTCGCCGGAGAGGTACATCACCCCCTCGATGCCGTTCTCCATGATGCCGTTGTACAAACGGTTGCGGGCGAAGTCGTAGACCCGCCAGCCGTCGCCGCCGCTCGCCTGTAAGGTGCTGCCGGACGCCAACACCTTGAACGTCGCCGTCGAGTTCTTCAGCCCCTCCATCAACCACGCGAACTGTTCGTCGCCGAGCATCCGTTTCGCGTCGTCGTTGGGCGCGTTGTCGGGGGAACGGTGGTAGCGTCCGTCGAGCATGAAGAACTCGACATCGCCCCATTGGAACGAGTAGAACGCGGCGGGCGTCTTGTCGGTTCCGGTGCGGGGGATCGCGTAAACTTCGTTGAAGGCGCGTAGGGAGTTTTCCTTGCCTGCCGCCGTGCCGTCGGAGTCGTTGGGCCCGTAGTCGTGGTCGTCGTACATCGCGTAGGTGGGGGTCACGCGGAGGAGGTTCGCAAAATCGACCACATCGCGCTGCTTGAGGTGGTGTCCCCACAGCGCGTTGCGGTCGGTGGTGTCCGCATAGACCACGTCGCCGAGCAACATGTGGAACGACGGCTGCTGAGAACGCAGCAATCGCCACGACAACTGCTCCGGCTGACGCTCGTAGTGCATGCACGACGACACCGCGAACGTGAACTTGCCGGGTTGTCCGGCGGGCGGCGCGGTGGTGAACTCGCCCGACCTGCCGTTGTTGGCGGGGGCTGCCCAAGGGTCGAGGTCGAGGGTTGTCATCTCGGCGGCGGACTCGTCTTTCCACAGGATGCGGTAGATGTAGGTCGTCTGCGGTTGCAGCCCCATCAGGGCGAAGACGACGGGCGTGTAGTCCGCATCCGCGCGGACGTAACTCCCGGCGTGACGAGTTGAGGCGTTCGCGTCGCCTTTGACGCGAAACTGTAATTCAAGATCGTACGGCTGATCGTTTGTCGCCGCCCAGATGAGCGCCGTCGAGTCGGTGACGTGTCCCACCATCGGTCCCGACATGAGCGGGCGCGGCGAGGGCGCATCTTGGGCGAAGACGGGCGCGAACGCGATTATCCAGCAGCACAGGGCGAACGAACGACGCATCGGTTGAACTCCTCCGGCGGAACGGTGGCATCTGGACTGTCGAGGGCATTGTCCACCGTTGAAGGGAGCGCGTCAATCGCTGCGTCGCCGTCGTGTTTTTCCGGTGACGGACGGTTGACGAATCGGTCGTAATGGGGTGAACGTACCGATGATGTGACGAGGAGGAGGTTCCACCGCCAATGACCGACTTCGACGCCCGCGTACTCGCCGAGA
>JAQBWJ010000367.1 GCA_027625215.1 Candidatus Poribacteria bacterium | reverse complement strand
ACGAGATTCGTGAAATGCAACGCGGAAGTCAACGCGGCGGCGGAGGCAATCGCGTAGGCGGTGGTGGAGGGTTTGGCGGTGGCGGCGGGTTCGGCGGAGGAGGTGGCAATCAGTACATTGGCGCGCCTGAACTCACACCGCGCACGTACGACATTTCTCAGCACCTGCAAGTCGGGAAAAACGTCATTGCAATTCAAGCGGAAGCCCATCTGGAAAACGACCCCGACGGTGGCTCTGGCACGGCGAACGTCGTTCGCAACGGGGTGATCGCCAAACTCGAGATTCGATAACGAAACACATGGACGACCGTTCCGATCTGCGCGTCAAAATGCGCGAGTTCTACGCGACCGCCGAAACGTACAAGCGGCAGTTGCAGCGGCATGATGAGGCGTACATGTGGTCGTACGTCGAGATTGTGTCGCGGTACGTACGGCGAGAGGGTCGGATGTTGGAGTTGGGCGGCGGCACCGGGATCGCCGCCCGCATGTTGCATGAGCGCGGGTATCGGACCGTCGGCACCGATCTTTCGCCTCTGTTTCTCCAAGAGGCGGCGGGCTGGCAGACGGACGGGCTCGCCTTCTCGGTATGCGACGGGCTGGAACTCCCGTTTCAGGACGCGACCTTCCAAAACGTCTGTTCGTACGAATACCTTGAGCATGTTCCCGACGCAAAAGCGGCGCTGGACGAAATCTGTCGCGTGACCCAACCGGGCGGACTCGCGCTCTCGTTGGGACCGAACCTGTTGTCGCCGCTTGTGCCGCTGATGGAATGGGTGAACATGGTGCGTCGCGGAGAAGCGTCCTCCGCGTTCTCCGGCTCTCGGGCGGACGCGATGCGTCTGATGAAAGGGAATTGGGACGCGCTCCGGCGCAAGAAGCGGTCGCCGCAGGTTGAATTCCTCTACCGACAGCCGGAGTTGGATGAATCGACGCATGGCGGTGATGCGGATAGTTCCTATCTTGTGAACCCAATCGACCTTGTGCGGTACTTCGAATCTCGTGGTTGGAGTATCCTCGCCAAAGCGGTTGGCGTTGGGTGGAAGGGACGATTGCTGGCGCGCTGGACGCCGTACCATTCGCCCTATCTGTGCGTCATCGCTCAGAAACCGAAATGAAAAAGACTCCCGACGATGGGTCGAGAGTCTTTTCTAACGTGAGACGTGTTGTGGTCGCCTTAGTTCGAGCCGTTCTTGAGCGTTCCCCATGTCGTCGCGGACTTACTCGCCGCATCGACGGCAAGCGCCTGCGCGGTGAGGAGTTTCGCGTCGCCGAGCGCGGCGTGGTCGCAACTGATCCCATCGCCTCCGTCGCCGACTCTGATCGTCAGTTCCGATGCGCCGCTGGGGATTTCGAACTCCACGAGAAACGCCGGCACGTTCAAGCCGCCTGCGGTTCCCGCCAACGGATCCGTCTTGACAAGTTGTTTGCCGTCGACTTCAAAGACAAAGTCTGCCGTTCCGCCAACGCCGCATTCCGCAGGGTCTTTCTCGTCCGACATGCCCACGTATGCGGAAAACATCTTGTAGTCGCCGCCGGACAGGTCATAGACGAACGTCGCCAGCCCGTGCGTCCCAATCCCGCGCGGGAAGTACATGCCGCCGATGACAATTTCGTTTCGTGTCCCGGGGCCTTCGCCAATGGTGATGTTGTCCCCGTCGAGCGGTCCGCCCCAACCCGTCCACATTGCCGCGTCGTTGGCGGGGTTCAAACCGCAGTCATTCGCTTTGGGCGTGCTGCCCATAACGAGTGTCAAGTACATGACACCGGAGCGTTCGTCTTCTTCAACGACGCTGCTGTAATCGTTTTGGATTGCGGGCTCTTCTTTGGCGACTTCCTTGATCGGTTTCGGAGGGTTGTTCGGAAGATCGCCGCAATCGTCACGAGCGGCGAACGAGTCGGTGGTGAGGGTCAACCCGGCAGTCATCGTCGCTGCCAGCGTCAGCAATCCGAAACGCAAATGGCGCTTTGCCATCACACTCTCCTTCATTTCGGTCGAGTATAGGCGGGGGCTCCGCCTGTGTTACGAATTATTTACAATAGTGTATCGGGCGTGTCAAGTCGCATCTCTCGAGGGCTGTTCGGTTTTCGAGACACAAGTGTTGTATCCGTCGCGATCATTTCGACCAATCCCCGCAGGGGATCGCGCTGCGCGCAGGGAATCTCCTCCGAGCAAGTTCGAGCCGGTTAACACAAGTGAACAGAAGTGGGCACAAGTGGGCTCAAGTGAACACCTTTTTCAGGTGGAAAATCCTTTGAACCCCGATGACCGTTGGATTTCTCCGGTTAACACCTCGAAACCGTGTTCACCTCCGAAAACCGAATGACCCTCCTCACCATGAACGGACGCAACAGGCTGAGTTTTTTTGATTGACGTCACCCGATCCCGCGCTATCATCCATTTATCGAACACACCCGGGAGGGGAACGAGTGAGGCAGTAAAGACAGATTCCATCGCACTTACCCATCTGAGACGACGCGGGGGCATATTCCGCGCTTCGGAGGGCAGACGATGTCTTTACTGAACGTTTCCCGATTGACTTTCCAGTATCCTCAGCAGACGGAACCTCTCTTTGCCGACGTCACTTTCGACGTGAACACGGGCGACCGCATCGGGTTGGTCGGACCAAACGGCGCGGGCAAGACGACCCTGCTGCGTCTCCTGACGGGCGAACTCTCCGCGTCCGAAGGCGAACTCGCGTTTCGGACCGACTTACGCATCGGATACATCCCGCAAGAAAGCCCGTCTTCACGCGAGGGAACCGTCGAGGAGTACGTGTTCGAGGCGTTCGCCAACATCGCCGAGACGCGAAGGTCGTTCCTCGCGCTCGAACCGCACATGATCGACCCCAACGTCGCCGCGCGATACGCGGACTTGCTCGGCGATTACGAGGCACAAGGCGGCTATGTCGCCGAAGCACAAACGGAGCGGGTACTCGACGGTCTCGGGTTCAATGAGCGGGAGCGGAGGCTTCCGACGGCGCACCTCTCCAGCGGACAGCGAGCGAGGGCGGAATTGGCGCGATTGCTGCTCGCGCCGTTCGATCTCTTACTAATCGATGAGCCGACAAACCACCTCGATATCGCGGCAGTCGAATGGTTGGAACACTACCTGTCTCACATCGAAGCGGGTTACGTGATGGTGTCGCATGACCGCGTTTTTCTCAACCGCGCGACGAACCGCATCGTTGAAATCCGGCGTGGCGAGATGCTGCAGTACACCGGGAACTACGAGGAATACCGCGAGCAACGCACTCATCGAGAACGCCACGCTCAGGAGGAATACGACGCCCAACAGCGTCGCCGAACCGCCGCCGCTCGCGCGTCCGAGCGGCGTCACGATCTGGCGCGCCGCGTGCTGCAAAAACCCGGTGGCGGAGGAGAAGACCGTGATCACATGGGGCGCATCGGGGCGAAGGTGCTGAGAACGGCGCGGATTCTGAAAGAGCGCGTCATGCGTGAACCCGACGTGGACAAACCTTGGGATGAGGGCGAGATTCCCGTCTTGGACTTCCCGAACGTCGCGCCGACGGACCCGCTCGTCATCCACGCGGATGGGTTGGCGAAGGCGGTCGACGAGAAACAGTTGTTTGAGAAGTTGTCGTTTCGGATCGGTCCGGGCGAACGCTGGGCGTTGGTCGGACCGAACGGTTGCGGCAAGACAACGCTACTCCACATCCTACGCGGCGAGATCGAAGCGGACGCGGGCGTGATCCACTTCGGCGGGCGCGTAAGGATCGGTTATTACGCGCAGGAGGGAGAAAACCTCGATCCTGAACGCACTCCCCTAGAGCTGTGCCTGGATATGTATCCCGATGAGACGTGGGTGAGGACGATCCTTGCGTGCCTGCGGATGCGACGAGAACAGCCGACCCGACCCCTCGAGACGATGAGCGGTGGCGAACGGAGTAAAGTCGGGTTGGCGCGGATGCTGTTATCCGGCGCGAACGTTTTGTTGTTGGATGAACCGACGAACCACTTGGACATTGAGGCGCGCGAGGCGGTCGAGGCGACGTTGACGCAGTTTCCCGGCGCGATCCTGTTCGTGTCGCACGACCGACGGTTTGTCGAAACGCTGGCGGACGGGGTGATCGACCTGACGGCGCTCCGTCAGTAAAGGAAGTGGTACATGACGCGCCCCATCGAAATGCCGATG
>JAQBWJ010000366.1 GCA_027625215.1 Candidatus Poribacteria bacterium | reverse complement strand
CGGTTCAAACGACATTCTACACGTCACCAATCGTTACAGCGTAATGAGCGCGCCGCCTTGCGCTATCGAGTTGTAGGCGGCTTCGGCGACTTGCACAATCGCCTTGCCGTCCTTCAACCCGATGGGCGTGTCCGTGTCGTTCAGAATCGCGTCGACAAACGCGCGGAGTTCCGCCTTGACGGGCGTTTCCACCTTGAGGTCTCCGGACTCGATTTTCTCCGCGTCGCCGTCGAACCGTTTCAGTTGGATGCCGCTGCCGCCTCCCCAAAATGTGGGGAAGAAGATCGACCCTTCGGTGCAATCGACGCGCCCGCCGTAGCCGCCGATGGCGCTCGCGTTGCTGGAGTGAAGCACGCCGACCGCCCCGCTCGTGAACTGCAACGAGACAAGGGCGACATCCGGGTAGTCCTGCCCCTTTTCGACAAAGTTCCCGCCGACCGCCGACACCGCCTTCACGTCGCCGCAGACGAACCGCATGAAGTCGATCTCGTGGGCGTTCACTTCCATCAGCGTGCCGCCGGAGGACGCGCGCTCCATGCGCCATTGGGGATGGTTGCCGCGTCCCCAACCGCCGCCGATGCGGTGGACGAGGATTGTCGTCGGGGAGCCGTATTTGCCGTCCGCGACGAGATCGCGCACCTTGCGGTGAACCGCGTGGAACCGACAGACGTGTCCGATTTGGAACTTGACGCCCGCTTTCTCCACCGCCGCGATCATCTCGTCGCACTGGGCGACGTACGGAGCCATCGGCTTTTCACAGAAGATATGTTTGCCAGCCGCCGCTGCTTCTTTCACCATCTGCGGGTGCATGAAGGGGGGCGAGGCGATCACGATGGCGTCGATGTCGTCGCGGGTCAGGAGCGTCGTGTAGTCGCTGACGGCTTCCACGCTCAACTTGTCGGCGAGCGCCTTGGCGCGCTCTTCGGAGAGATCGCTCACCGCGACGACGGTTGCCAGTTCTAACTGAGAGGCGTTTGTGGCAAGGTCGCTGCCCATGCCGCCGCAGCCGATGACGGCGATGCGTACATTATTCATGCGTCGATATCCCTAATCGGTCGTTGTGAATCCCTATCCGTCATCCAACCATATGTCATTCTGAGGAGCCGTCAAAGACGGCGACGTGAGAATCTCGGAGTTGCCACAAACGTTGACGAGTCGTTCAACAAGTCGTCAATGTTGTCAACACAATCAACGTATCAACATGTCGTCAGAGGGCGAGCTCGACTTTGCGCCCGTCGCGGGCGGTCGAATGGATCGCGCCTTCGATGAACGCGGTCAGTTCGAGCGTCTCCCGAATGTCGAGCGGAGCCTTCCCCGTCTCGAACATCTCGGTGATGCGTTTGAGCAGTTCGCGGTAGATGTATCCGGCGTTGATCGTGGTCTGCATCGTCTTCTTCTCGCAGAAGGCGGTGAAGCCGTAGCCGCTCGCGCCCTTGCGGATGCCGCGCACCGTGCCGATCCGCCCGTCGTTCCAGTAACCCGTCACGAGATCGACATCGCCCGTCGTGGCGGATTGGACGGCGACGCAGCCCTTGCCCATCAGGGCGAACAGCGTCTCAACGCCGTGAATGCCGTAGTGAAACAGTCCCGGATTGCGGGGGTGCAGCGACGCAGGCGCATAACAGTCCGCGCCGACGACCGCGCCGTACTCCTCTTGTTTCGCCGCGAGCTCCAACACCTCGACGCCGTACCGCAGCGACGAACTCGAAAAGAGGGGGATGCCCTTCTTCTCGGCGAGCCCGACCAGTTCGAGCGCGTCGGCGAGCGAACAGGTGAACGGCTTGTCGACGTAGACGGGCAGTCCCGCCTCGATGAACGGGCGCGCGCGCTCCAAGTGAACGCTGCCGTCGACCGACTCGATGCAGACGGCGTCGATCTTGTCGAGTAGGTCTTCGGGTTTATCGACGATCTCGACGCCGTAGCCGCGCAGTTTTTCGGTGAAGCCGGGCACACGCTCCGGCGAGAGGTACGAGACGCCGGGACACCCCGCGACAACCTTCGCCCCTTCGACCCACTGCTCTTCGCCACAATCAATATGGTTCCAACGTTGGGTGAACGCGACGACGTGCGACGTATCGAAATCGACCAAGCCTACCCGGATCATGCGGTTTCTCCTCACGGAAATTGAACGTCGTGCCGCCCCCATTCTATGCGAGGCGGAAGGAACGCGACAAGCGCGTACGCCGCCAGCGCGCGGACGTTTTGGCGACAATTCGGTTGGAATAAGCGGGTTCGGTCGAAACGGAGTTGGCGGAATCAAGAGGCGGGCAAATGATGCCCGTTGACGACGATGTTCCTCACTCAACGCGAGGTCGGACGCTCCTCGCGTTCTCCTGTTTTCGGAGAGGGCGTTGTGTCGTCCACCGTGACGAGCGCGCGGATCGCCGCCAGTTTCTTCTCGCCGATCCCGCTCACGTCGTTCAGTTCGTCCACGCGCTTGAACCCGCCGCGCTCCGCGCGGTAGAGGATGATCCGTTCCGCCAGCACCGCGCCGATGCCCGGCAGCGATTCAAGCGCGGTCGCGTCGGCGGTGTTGAGGTTGATGAGCGCGCCGGAAGGGGACTGAGGCGTCGTCGCGTCATCGGCGGGAGGCGGCTCGGCGTCGTCGGTTGAAGGTGGAAGCGCGATGGTTGCCTCCGCAGCGGGCAGCGCGACGTTCCCTCGCGCGAAGTAACTCGGTGTCCCGAAGAACCACTCCGGGTACGCCTTACGCACGACGGCAACCCCCGACCCAAGCAGCGTGGCGACCACCAGCACCCCCAACACGCGCTTCTCGCCGGAGGTCATTTCACCGAACCACTTCATTGCCGAACCCCCCTTTACGCCGCGTCCAGCGCGATTCGGCGACACTCCGAGTCGATCCGTTCCAGCCGAGTCTTCCACGTAGGGTCGTCCGGCGCGCAGACGACGATCACCTTGCCCGCCCGCGCGTGCGGCGTCAGCAGCGACGGCAGCGGCACGCGGTAGGTCACGAGCAGTTCGATGCTGTCGAACACGATGGCGTCCGCGTCGGCGAGTCGCGCTTCGATCAAGTCCGTCGCGGCGATTTGGGCGATCAGGCGCGCTTTCTGCGGCGTGGCGGCGAGGTCGTCCAGATCGCTTTCGCGCTTCATTTCGTCCAATAGCGGACGGTTCATACGGCAGTAGTGAGGTTCGGGTTCCTCGAAATGTTGGGCGAGCCAGTGCTGCGCGAGCGTTGTCTTGCCGGAGCCGTAGTCACCTGTCAGACAGATCGGTTGCCGCACCGCTCCCGACGCCAACAGCGTTTCGAGCTCGCGGAAGGCGCGTTGCTGCGCGTCGTTCAGCGTTGTTTGACCCCATGCGTGCATCGACCTTACTCCCGACCGATCTTTTTGAACCAACCCCACACGGACAACGCCATCCCCGACGGATTCACCGGAAGATTCCCCATTTCGAACCACCAAGGATAACTGTCGATTGCCGGATGGTTCGTGATGTTGAGTTCGTTTTTGTGTCCGGGCGTGATGATCCAAATGTTTTGGTCGCCGCCCGTACCGTCCATGTAGGCAATCTGATCGCCCGACGGCGACCAAATCGGAAAATACGCCTTGCCGCTGCGCGTGACGAGCCGATACGGTTCGCCGTCCAAACCGACGATCCCGATATTCAAGTTTCCAATATCTCCCACCGCGAACGCGACGGATCGACCGTCCGGCGACCACGACGGAACGTGCGCGTGCGGATTTCCGACCGGATCGCGGATCCCCGTCAGGTTCCGAATCTCGTTGCCGTCGTACGTCGAAATATCGGGAAAACTGTCGTAGACGATCATATTCGGATCGACGGGCGACCACATCGGATCGAACACGAAGTCTATCGGGAGTTCCGTTTCGACACCGGATCGAACGTCAATCTGGATCGCCGGAAGCCGCCGATTCGCTTTGTCGGATTCGGCGAACATCACCGAGTTTCCATCCGGCGACCAGGTCGGGCGAGTAAGCCTCACCAGACCGTTGTGGTGGGTCAGTTGCGTGAGACGCCCCGTTCGGAGGTTTCGGACGACTGCGTCTCCGCGTCCCTCTTCTTTGCCACGCAGAAATACGATCCGCAATCCATCCGGCGACGCGGCGGTATAGACTTCTTTCGCCTCATCCTCGGTCAGTCGTCGCACGTCCGAGCCGTCGTCGTTCAT
>JAQBWJ010000365.1 GCA_027625215.1 Candidatus Poribacteria bacterium | reverse complement strand
GGCGATATCGTCGATCCCGTCAACGACCCGCAGGACGATCCCGGCGACGACGAGCCTGATGTTGAACCGTTACCGGGGCTGCCCGACTACACGGCGGGGTATACAACTTGGCTTCGCATGAACGCCAAACCGATCCCGCCGACCGCCGCCGACCCGCACAACGGGACGAAAAATGTCTACGTGAACCAGGAACGCGCCGCCATCGCGCCGAACAACCGACAAGAGTTCCCGTACCCCGACGGGTCGATCCTTGTGAAGGAGTCGACTCGTCAGGGTCAGGATTTCATCTGGTTGTTCGCCATCATGAGAAAAGTGAAGGGGAGCGATCCCGCGCACGGCGACTGGGAGTACACGGAATACATTCGCATCGAGGCAAACGCCGATTTCCGACTCGCGTCTCGAGACGGCATCTGTTGGGGGTGTCACTTCGGCGCGGCAGGCTCGGACTGGTCGTTTACCACCCTTGATCCTGAGTGAGAAGAAGACGATGCCCGATATCCGCTTCGACACCTACTATCGCTACGACGACTTGTCTCGTCTCCTGCGCGCCTTTGCCGACGAATACCCGAATCTCGTCCGAGTCGAGAGCGTCGGCAAGAGCCACGAGGGGCGCGACATTTGGCTCGCCACCGTCACGAACTTCGAGACGGGCGCGGACAATGAAAAGCCCGCGCTTTGGGCGGACGGCAACATCCACGCGACGGAGGTGTCCGCGTCGAGCGCGTGCCTCTATCTTCTGCACAAACTGACGACGCAATACGGCTACGACGAGCATATCACGCGCTGCCTCGACACGCGCGTCTTCTACGTCTGCCCGCGCGTCAGCCCCGACGGGGCGGAGTGGGCGTTGGAAGACACCCCGCGCGTGATCCGATCCAGCACGCGCCCCTATCCGTACGACGAAGAGACGATAGACGGACTCCGAGTCGAAGACATCGACGGCGACGGACGCATCCTGCAAATGCGTATTCCCGATACGAACGGCGCGTGGAAGCCGCATCCCGACGAGCCGCGTCTACTCATTCGGCGAGAGCCCGTCGAAACGGGAGGCACGTACTATCGGCTTCTTCCCGAAGGGCGAATCGAGAACTACGATGGGGTGACGATCAACGTTCAACCCAAGAAGGAACGGCTTGATCTAAATCGCAACTTCCCCGCGCATTGGCGCACGGAAGGCGAACAGGGCGGCGCGGGACCCTATCCGACTTCGGAGCCGGAGATTCGTTCCATCGTGGACTTCATCGCAAACCACACGAACATTACGGGAGCGTTGACCTTCCACACGTTCAGCGGCGTGCTGCTACGCCCGTACAGTCACGCCGCCGACGACGAGTTTCCGACTGAAGACCTCTGGACGTACCAGAAAATCGGGGCGAAGGGGACGGAGATCACCGGCTATCCGAACATCTCCGTCTATCATGATTTCAAATATCACCCGAAAGAGTCCATTACCGGCGTCTTCGACGACTGGATGTTCGACCATCGCGGCGTCTTTGCGTGGACGGTTGAAATCTGGAGCCCGCAGCGTCAGGCGGGGATCACGGACTACAAGTACATCGACTGGTTCCGCGAGCATCCCGTCGAGGACGATCTGAAACTGATTCGATGGAACGACGAGGTGTTGGACGGCAAGGGTCATGTCGATTGGGTTGAGTACGACCATCCTGAGTTCGGCAAGGTGGAACTTGGAGGGTGGGATCATCTTTATGCCTGGCGCAATCCGCCGCCGCAGTTCTTGGAAAAGGAGATCGCGCCGCTCGCCGACTGGATGGTGTGGCATCTGCTGATTTCTCCGAAGTTGGAACTTTTCTCAGCGAGGGCGACGCCGCTTGGGGACGGCTCATATCGCATCGAGTTTGTCGTGCACAACACGGGTTGGTTGCCTACCAATGTGACGACGCAAGCGATCAACCGAAAAGCGGTGCGAGGCGTCGTCTTCGAGCTCGAACTGCCGAAAAGGGCATCGTTCGTCGTTGGGAAAGCGCGCGAAACGCGCGGTCAAATCGAAGGGAAGGCGCATAAACCGTCCGCGCCGACAGCGTGGGGAGGGTCGGACTCGACGGACGATCGCCTCAAGATCGAGTGGGTCGTAAACGCGCCGAACGGTGGGGACGTGACGCTCATCGCGCGGCACGAACGCGCCGGGACAGTCAGGACTACATTGAATCTGGGTTGATGGCAGTGTGGCAATAGCGAAGGGGGTCGGCGCGTATGCCGACCCCTTCGCTTATTTGTGGATTTCCGATTGAGCGTTGGCGTCAGTTGTCTGCCGTATCGTCCGGCTTTTGTGCCATCGGGGGGTACGACCCGTCGAGCACTTTGGCGACGCCGATATTCTTGACGACGTTCATCGCTTCGATCAACTGAAGGTCATGTTCAATGTCGATCAAGCGTTCCGTCCCAACGTTGAGATCGAAAATACCGCGCGCTTCCAACCGAACGATTCGCTCGTCGAGGTGGATATTCTCGGCGTCGAGTTTCGTCATGATGTCCGTCAGTTTGTCTCTCAACGGGGTGAAGGACGTGGGCGACGCTCCCTCGTGATCGCGTTCGTATTGCTCGATGTAGGCGAGCACATAATCGTCGATGATTCGTTTTTCACGAGCCTTCTCGCGGTAGAACGCCTCTTCTTCCGTGAGCGTGTCTGCGTCAACCTTGACGTTCGGTTCGATCCCATCGCCGTCAATAGACGTGCCGTTCGGGGTGTAATAGGACGAGATCGTCAGCGAAACGGCGCCGCCGTTCGCCAAGTCGAACCGTTGTTGCACAACGCCCTTCCCAAATGTCTTTGTGCCGAGCGTGATACCGCGCTTCGTATCCTTGAGTGCCCCCGCGACGATTTCAGACCCGCTGGCGCTGTTCACGTTCGTCATCACGATCACATCAACGTCGGGACCAATGAGCATCGCTTTATCGGCGGGGTACACATGATCGAATTCTGCGTTGCGCCCTCGCGTTGAAACGACTGTTCCACTCGAAAGGAACGCATCCGCCATCCCCTTAGCCGCCGTCAGCAGCCCTCCTCGATTGTCTCGGAGGTCGAGGATCAAGGACTTCAGTTTGGTCTGTTTTTTGAGATCGGCGACCGCTTTTTCGAACTCGTCCATTGTCAGACTCGTGAAACTCTCGACGGAGATATAGCCAACCCCATCTTCAATGACTGTCCATCGTACGCTATCAAGGTTGATGACGGCGCGTGTCAACGTGACTTCGATGGGCTCTCGGCGGTTGCGTCGAATGACCGAGATTGTCACCGCTTCGCCGGGATGCCCGCGCAATTTGCCGACGACATCGTTCAACGTCAGTCCGGTGGGTCCTCCGAGAATGACGGACTCGCCGTTCACCTCAATGATCGCGTCGCCGGGTCGAATATCGTGTTTCAGCGCGGGCGAGCCTGGCAGGATGGACGAAACCTTCACGACGCCGCGTTCACCGTCTTGATCGGGATAAATGCGGATACCCAAGCCGCCGAATTTCGCCTGAAACAGGTTTTCGCGTTCGCGCTGTTGTTCTTCCGGACTTTGGTAGAATGTGTAGGGGTCTTCCAACGCGGCAACCGCGCCGCGAATCGCTCCCTGCAGCATCTTCTCATCATCCACATCTTTATAGAAGTTGTCGTGCGCCTGAGAGATGATCTCGATAAGCGTGCCGCTATATGATTGAATCATTGCGAAACGATTTTGCGCCCGGCTTTGGTCCAGCCAAATGACGATGGACGCGACGGTCACGATGCTCATTAGCACAACGAGCGTGAGACTCCGTCGATGCTGCTTCATAAAAGGAACCCCTTCGTGATCGGATTGCGTCGTCTCGTCGGGCGTCAACACTAAACAAATCCTCTGTCAAAAACGTACCCGCACTGCGTTGCGACAACGTCGCTGTATTACCGAATGAGCGCCAGTTTCCGCGCGTCGTTGCCTCACCGGATCATACCTCGTCAGGTGCCGATACGTCAAGAATGACGCGCGTCAAAAGCCGCGTCATGGGAACAGCGTATACATATTGCGGTTTGTCACGACACCGATCAAACTCCACAGGCTGCCAGCGAGGAACTGACCGAAAATAAAGCCGAGAAAGAGGGGCAACCCTCGTCGGTATGCCCCGATTCCGCCGCTGGAAAAGATGATCCGCTTGCAGAACCACCCGAGCATGATCGAAAACCACA
>JAQBWJ010000364.1 GCA_027625215.1 Candidatus Poribacteria bacterium | reverse complement strand
CGGCGAATCAAGCAGCAGCGGCACGAGCCGTTCCCGCATGAGGCGGTGTTGGTCGCCGTCCCACCCGACGCGCGCGACGATGGAACGATCACCCGACAACGACGCGATTCGGTCAAGCGGGAGTACTTCGGCGCGACGCTCCGTTTGCAGTCGCCCGACCTGGTTGAGCGTGACGGGGTTTTCGGACCCGATGACGTAGAGTGACCCCATTACAACTCCGATTTCCCGGGTTGCGTCGAAGACGATTGGCGATAGCCCTGCTGCGTCAGGATCGATGCGATTTCACCCGCAAGCGCGGCGGAACCGACGAACAAGGGTCGCGGGAGAATGTGAAGCCCTACCGAGGCGATTCGTTGCAGGTCGGCTCGAGTCGCGCCGTCGACTGAAATTCGGGTCGCCCCGCGCTCGAACGCCTGTCGAATGGCGACGGACAGTTCGGCGGAATCCGTCCCCGACGGTTCCAACTCGATATGCGCGACGGAACCGTCGCTCGCCTTGTGGAGTAGCGTCGGCAGGTGCTTTTCGGTGCGCGTCGAGACGCCATCGCGTTCGAGATGGAGCCAGCCGTCGCGGACCGTTCTGCCTTGCTCGGGGAACGACGGCGCGATCAACGCGAACGGAAATCCGCCCGAAACCCGCGCCGCTTCGACTTCAACGGCGAGATTGCCCAACAGGGTCGAGTCGATCTTCTTGTAAAGCACGTCGATCCCATTCGCGATCAGTCTTTTCACGGCGGCGACGACTTTTCGTTCGGCAACCGACGGAGATTCGTCGCGCGAGAACGTCGGGACCACGACGACCTCCGCGTCGGCGCAGAGCGCTTCGTTCGCGTCGTCATTGACGGACACATAGGTCGTCATGCCCGATTGAACGAACGCCGCGCCTGTGTCGCACGCGCCCGTCAAATCATCCGCGATGATGCCGTACCGGCGATTCATATCGTCACGGTTTTCGTTGTGCGTCAAACCATGAGAAGCCCACCGTTGACCTCAATCACTTCGCCCGTCATGTACCCCGACCATTCGGACGCCAACACGAGGATGAGTTGCGCCATCTCCTCCGGCGTTCCCTGCCGCTTGATCGGCATTCCGTCCGTGACGGAGTCCAAAATCGCGGGGTCGGTCAACTCTTTGTGGAAGTCGGTCGCCGTGATACCCGGCGAGATCGCGTTCACTCGAATGCCATCGCCCGCCAACTCGGCGGCAAGACCTCGCGTCAGAGCGGAGACGCCCGCTTTGGCGACGCAGTAGTGCACCTCGTACGGCAGCCCCATCCGCGCCGCGACGGAACTGACGTTGACGATGCTCGCGCCCTTGCGACCCCGCAGACGGGGGATGGCGGCGCGCGACACCAGAAACGCGCTCGTCAGATTCAGCCGCAGCGCGTCTTCCCACAACAACGTCGACATATCGCTGACGAGGCTCTTGTCGATCAGACCACCCGCGTTGTTCACGACGATGTCGATCGCGCCCAACGCGGTTGCCGCCTCCGTGACCAAGGCGTTCGCGTCGTCTTCTTTCGACACATCCGCTTGGATGGCGACCGCGTTTCCGCCGCCTGCTTTAATGCGTTTCACGACGTCGTTCGCCGCGTCCGCGCTGTTCCAATAGTTAACGGCGACCGACGCGCCGCGTTCCGCGAAGGCGTACGCCGCCGCCCGCCCGATGCCGCGACTTCCACCCGTCACGAGGACGGCTTTTCCGCCGAAATTCATCTCGGACATGAGTCGTTCCTTTCCGTCGATTATCGAGGGTACTTACGTTCGGCGTGTTCGAGTTCTTCCATCGCGCCGATTTCGTCAAGTTCGCGCAAGATGTGATCGTCCAACGGTCCGAGACCGGAGACACGCGCGTTCAGTTCCGCTTCATGTGGATTACGCGGACCCGGCACGACGCAGTGAATGCGAGGGTCGTTTAGAAGCCATCGAATGCCCAGTTCGGCAAGCGGGATGTCGATTTCATCAAGAAGTCTGTAAAGGCGTGCCAGTTGGCGTCTGCGACAGTCGGGCGTCAAATCCGGCGGCGGGCTTTCCAACCACTCGTCGTGCCGCACGGAAAGCACGCCCTGATGAAACGGCGTCCCGACGACAACGCCGACGTTGTGTCGCTCGCAGGTCTGGAGCAGCCCGCGATTTGCGTGTCGCCATAACAGGTCGTACGTCTCCGCCATCAGGATCAGGTCGAAGATGCCCGTTTCCACCAACGGGATCAGCGGCGTCGCGTACGTCGACGTGATACCGATGAACCGCACCCAACCACGATTTCGAGCCTCTTCCAACGCGCCGACGACCTCGCCTTTGGCGCTGTTCAGATCGTCCCACCACCATGCGACGACGTCCGCTTCGTGAATCTGCATGATGTCGATCGTGTCGACTTGCAACAGTTCGCGCGCCTTGTCGATGCCGCGCAGGAGAAAGTCGGGGTCACGATGTTTTTCGATCTCGTCATAGGCGCCGATTTTTGTCGCGATGATGCACTCGGCGTCGGGTCGGTTCGCCAACGCCTGCCCGATCATCCGTTCGCTTTCGCCGAAGCCGTACTTGTATGCCGTGTCGACGTAGTTGACGCCGAGCGCCAACGACGTCTCGAAAATCTCATCGACCAACTGTTCGGGAAGATAGTCCAGTTTGCGGCAAGCGTGGTCCGCAAAAATCGGAGCGAACATATAACCGCCCAGTCCGATTTCGCTGACGCGCAACCCGGTCCTTCCCAGTGTTCGGTACTTCATGCCCAACCTTCATCAGCGCATGACGGATCGAGGCGGAATGTCGGTCGTCCGCCTTGATCCGTCGATGTGAGGGTGAATGGGGATCAGCGCTTGAGCGCGCCCCACACGGTTGCCGTTTTCCCTGCGGGACTGACGGCGGTTGTGAGCGTTTCCATGTTCGTCACGACTTCGGTCTCGGACAGAACACGGTCGTAGAGGCGCACTTCGTCCAACGCGCCGCTCGGACGGTTCGCGCCGTCCCACATTTCGCGTCCGAACCACAGAACGCTCGATTGGAAATCGACGGGACCGTAAGTGTGGGAGCCGGCGAGCGTCCCGTTCGCGTAGATGTTGCCTTCAAGCGTTCCGCCGTCGAACGTGAACGCGAGATGCTGCCAGTTGCCGCGATCAGCAGGGATCACCGGGTCCGGGTTCCAGTCGTTGTTCCAGAAATGGAGCGCCCAACTTTGCGGGTCGGCGCGTATACGCACGGCTTGACTGTCGGCGCCGATGCCTTTGCCAACCCAGCCTTGTTGCCCGTCACCTTCCACCAACGCCCAGAACTCAATCGTGAAACTGGGGCTGCCTTCCAGCGCGTCGTCCGCCGCCGTGCATTCCGACACTTCGATCACGACCTGCCCGTCGAAATCGAGGGCGTCGCCGACCTTGCCGGACGTCAGGTTCAGCGATCCGTCGATGGCGACGCCGTCGCTGTTGCCTACCATGTCCATCGCCGTATTGCCGGACACTTGATCCGCGTCGAAGGGCCAATAGCCGACCAACCCGTCCGTCACAAACGCATGGGCGGAGCCGACTGCGAAGAGCATGGCGAGCGTGAAAACGCCTGTCGATCGTGGCGTTCGCATCGTGTCTATCTCCTTAATGAAGAGAGGAGGGTCATCGGTCCGCGACGAACCGATGACGGTTGTGCGGGTGCGGGATTTGATCCCTTCGCCCCGCGTCGTTTCAGAACCGTTTGAGCGTCGCCCAGACGACGCCGAGTTTGCCTGACGGCTCTACGCTGAGAGAGTTGGTTTGAACGCCTAGATTTTGCGTAATTTCGGCATCGATGAGCACACGGTCGTAGACGCGCATTTCGTCGATACGCCCCATGGCGCTCGCCGCGCCTGCCCATACTTCTTGACCGATCCAGAACGGGGAGGATGCGAAATCCACAGCAGCGAACGTATGCTGCCCTTGAAAGACGCCGTCCGTATACGCTTGCCCGATGTTGCTCGTGCCATCGAATGTGAAGACGACATGTTGCCACTCACCGAGGACGACCGGGACCACCGGGTTGGGGTTCCAGTCGTTGTCCCAAAAGTGAAGCACCCAACTAGCCGGATCGGCGCGAACACGGATCGCCCTGCTCGCACTCCCCGCCCCTTTGCCGACCCAACCTTCGGTGGCTTGGATTTCCGGGCGCGCCCAAAACTCAATCGTGAAACTGGGCGAGCCTG
>JAQBWJ010000363.1 GCA_027625215.1 Candidatus Poribacteria bacterium | reverse complement strand
TCGTACGCGATGACGATCTGTCGTTGACCCGTCGCCCCGCGTTCAAACGCGACGGCAATTGTTTCAGGGAACGCCCTCGTTCTGGCAATCGACGGCGCGGACGCATTGCCGCTCACCGAGACGCGAACGGGCGCGCCCCATCCCGAAGCGGTTCGTCTCATGTGCCAAATGTCGGAGTTGGTGGAGGATTCGCGGAATGTCCAGGCGAGAAATAGCGTTTGCGCGTTTGCGACGATGGACGGCTCGATGTGCGTTCCGGCGGGAGTTGGAATGAGCTCTTCCGCTCCCCACGTCGCGCCGAAGTCAACGCTCTGTCGCAGGAACAGTCGTCGCGCGCCGAGACGCGCGTCGCTCCATACGACGTAGACGTTCGACCCAAACGCCGCGACCGACACGGACGCCACATCCCCGACAGACCCGCCCGACGACAGTATCTCGGTCGGCGACCACTGAGGCGGAACGGCGACCGCCGCGCGATGGTGAAGCAATCCCGCGACGAATCCGATGAGGACAAGGAGTAGGCGGATTCGGCGTCGCAACGAAGATGCCCTACGCGGTGAGAGGGGAGGGTCGGTCAAGCCAGTCATCTTCGGGGATTGTAGTGTCGGCGTTCGCATCGGTCAAGAAACTTCGGGCAGCCCTGATGTCTGAGTGGGTACATCAGGGTCGAGTGAGCGGACTCCAACGCGTTTGTGTTATTGTCGAGTACGACTTGCCCCTCCGCTTGCCTGAACGTCGCTCAAGTCAGCGCGCTTTGAGTTTTCCCCATGTTGCCGCCGTTTTGCTGAGCGGTTCCACGTCTGTGACGGGATCGGCGGCGGGCAGCGGTCCGAACTCCATCACATGCCGCACTTCATCACCCGTCAACGCTCGCTTCCAGACGTTCAGGTCGTCCATTGACCAAACAGCGGCGTACGAGGGAGAATTGAGCGTCACCGTGCCATACTCGCCCAGATATGACATGAGTCGTCCCGCGCCGTTCGCCGACGCGACCACCGCTCCGTTAATATAGAATCGCGCGACGCCTTCCGCGCTGTCATACGTCCCGGCGAGATGCGTCCAGCCGTCGGTCGGATGAAAGTCCACTTTCAACGTGAAAATGGGCGTGCCGTTGCCTGTGTGCAACGACCAGTTCAGGGCATTGTCGGAGGTGATATACGGGAACAGTTCGACGGGAGGATCGTTCCCTGCGACGTTGCCTCCTGCGTTCAACGGATTGAACGCAAAACCGATTTGACCTCCGCCAAGATCAATCGGCATGAATCCTAAAGCGGCGCCAACTTCGCCGGGCTCGTCGATCTTCACCCAGCCGAGTACGCTCATCGCGGTGGTCGGCGTCGCGTTTGGGTATACAGTGGAGGGCACATAGAGCGTGCCGTTCCGTTCAAAACGCACGGACCGCATGTGGATGCCGTTCGTCAGCGCCACCGTCCCGAAGACACCTGCGTTACGGTTCGCGCCGGAGCGGTCGAGGGCGACGCCCGTGTACTTGCCGATCAGCGAGCGTTCGAGTTGGGTCAGTTCGAGCGGGTCGAACGAAAAACCGCCGTTCGCGCCGGACAGCGCGCGCTCCAACTGCCTCAGTTCAAGCGGGTCGAATGTAAATCCGCCTGTGGTCGCGTTGATCGGTTCGTAGGCGAGGTAGTTCTGGTATCTGCCCGGCGATTGCTCGAAGTCGTAATAGAACACGAGGTCGGGGTCGGCTTGCGCTGAAGCGAACGTTGCGGCGCCCATGAGAGATGCGGCAAGAGCGAGAGCCGTTAAGACACGCATGAGGGTCGTTTCTCCGGTTGCGGTCGTATTGCGCGAATCTGGTATGTAGAATGATACGCCGATCAAGGGGGGTCGCGCAACGAAAATCGGATTGTAAGAAGACAGTTCTTTGTCTGTTGTTTGATAGAATATTCGCCGCGCTCGTCGGACGCGATTCACCTACATGAACCACGTCGCATCAGCGCGCAACGATGGTGAGCCGAGCGACATATCTCGGCGCTTTGCGTCGGAATCACCACGACGGAAGGTGATTTACGGTTGCATTCCCCCGTCCGATTGTTATGCTGTGACTCCGTTCATTGTGATGGCGCGCGATTCTGGTCTGTAAGGAGGCGCAGGGATCGATGTCGAAGCATGTGGTGTTTTTAGTGGGCGAATCGGAGTACCACTCCGAAATGACGATGCCGATCATCGCCAACGAACTGACAATGCGGTACGGCATGACGACCTCCGTGCTGCACTGCAAATCGAAGGAAGACCTGCCCGGTTTGAGCGCTCTCAACGATGCCGATTGCGTCGTGATGTACCTCCGTTTCCGCGAGCTCCGAAAAAAACAGACGAAGCGCATCCGCGAGTACCTCGACTCAAACCGCCCCGTCGTGGGGTTGCGAACATCGACCCACGCCTTCGGCTATCCCGATAAATCTCCTCTCATTGAGTGGAACAACATGGGCGACGAGGTGTTCGGCACGCCTTGGCGGTTCCATTACGGTCATGAGTCGTCCACCATCGTCCATCGCGTCCCGGCGCAGACGGACCACCCTATCCTCCGCAACCTCTGCGCGACGTTCGTGACGCGCTCGTGGCTCTACTACGTGCTGCCGCTGCCGGAGGCGTGTCAGCCGTTGCTGCTGGGCAACTCGGTGGGGCCGAGTCCGCGCGGCGAGCGGGTCGAAAACCCCGTCGCGTGGACGCGCGAAGACGGTCGACGAGTGTTCTACACGTCGCTCGGTCATCCCGACGACTTCGAGATTCCGTCGATGCGGCGGCTCGTGGTGAACGGCATCCTCTGGGCGTTGGGTGAACCGATTCCCTGACCTCCGACGTTTCCGATACCGACGAGCGGAATCGCATCTCGCCAATTCCAAAAGGGAAATCATCGACTCATGTCGCAGATCGTCGAACTGGACGACGCCATCGAAGAGTTTCTCACCTATTTGCAGGTCGACCGAAACTACTCGGAACAGACCGTCCGCGCGTACCGCAACGACTTGACCGACCTCCGCAAGTTCTGCGAAACGAAGGGCAAAACCCGCCTCGATCAATTGGACAATCTTCTGCTGCGGTCGTTCCTCGCGTTGTTGCAGAAGGACGGCAAAGCGCGTTCGACGGTGCAACGGCGCATGTCCGCCGTTCGGTCGATGTATACGTGGTTGA
The DNA here is from genome assembly GCA_027625215.1 of Candidatus Poribacteria bacterium. Lineage (GTDB taxonomy): Bacteria > Poribacteria > WGA-4E > JAQBWJ01. The sequence goes on along the minus strand of JAQBWJ010000363.1, from coordinate 1,019 downwards.
CGAAGTTCGGACACGCAACGAAAAACCCCACCGTCAAAGTCCGCACGCCGAAACGCGAACAGCGGCTGCCGAAGTTCCTCGATTTAAAAGAGGTCGAAACGCTCCTTGATGCGCCAGACACCGACTCGATCATCGGACTGCGCGACGCGGCGATCCTCGAACTGCTCTATTCAACCGGGATGCGTATCGGCGAACTGACCGATCTGGACGTAGACCGCATCGAACCGGACATGACCGTCAAAGTGCGCGGCAAGGGAAAGAAGGAGCGGATCGTCCCTATCGGTCGCCCGGCGATGGGCGCAATTCAGGCGTACCTTAAACGACGAAACGAGCTCGGCGTCACGGTGCACGACCCGAACGCCCTGTTTCTCAGCCACGTCGGGACGCGCCTGACCGCGCGCGCGATCCGCTACCGCCTCGACCAGTACTTGAAGGCGGCTGGCATCGAAAAAGAGGTGACGCCGCACACGCTCCGTCACAGTTTTGCGACCCACCTGCTGAACGGCGGCGCGGACATGCGCGTCGTTCAAGAGATGTTGGGTCACGTCAGTTTGGCGACAACGCAGGTGTACACGCACGTCACGCAAGAGCGCCTGCGCGAGGTCTACAACGACCTACACCCGCGCAGCGAGAACCAATAACTCTGTTTCCCTTTGGAACGTTCCGACCGCAACATGGATCGCAGAAGGTCGGAGACTTGAGGGAAAACGCGGTTGCAACCCCCTTGTTGCATTCGGGAACGGAACGCATCACGGTCCTCGTTATCCGGCGACGCGAAAGGGCATTCGTCGTGACCCCACCGATTTACGTTCGGGCGAGCGTCGTCATCCGTCGGGGCGATTCGATCCTGATGATCGACCGGACAAACGACGCGCCGTTTCAACGATATATTTTGCCCGGCGGCAGCGTCGAGGTGAACGAGTACAGCCATAACGCCGTCGTGCGCGAGGCGTACGAGGAAATCGGCGTCCAAGTGGCAGACCCCGTGTTTCTTGGGATGCGGGAGTTCGTGAACGCGG
>JAQBWJ010000362.1 GCA_027625215.1 Candidatus Poribacteria bacterium | reverse complement strand
CGCCGTTTGTATCATGACGACAAGGCGGAAACCGCTCCCGCCAATAAGAAGGATGAGAAGGAACCGCAGGGATCGCTGCTCGACCAGTTCAGCCGCGACCTGACCGCGCTGGCAAGAAAAGGACAACTCGACCCCCTCATCGGGCGCGCTTCGGAGCTCGACCGGATCGTTCAGATATTGCTGCGTCGGTCGAAGAATAATCCTGTGTTGATCGGTGAACCGGGCGTCGGGAAGACGGCGATTGTCGAGGGGCTGGCGCATGAGATCGCGGCGGGACGGGTGCCCGCGTCGTTGGCGCAACGGCGGTTGTTGGCGTTGGATTTGGGCGCGTTGATCGCGGGGACGAAGTATCGCGGTCAGTTCGAGGAACGGCTCAAGTCGATCATGAACGAGATTCGTCAACTGGACGATGTGGTGCTGTTCATTGACGAACTGCATACGCTGATCGGGACTGGAGCGGCGGAAGACGCGATTGACGCCGCGAACATGCTGAAACCCGCGTTGGCGCGCGGTGAAATCCAATGTATCGGCGCGACGACGTTGAGCGAATACCGCAAGCACATCGAACGCGACGGCGCGCTGGAACGTCGTTTTCAACCGATCATCGTGGACGCGCCCTCCGAAGAAGAGACGATTGCGATTCTCACCGGACTCAAACCGCGTTACGAAGACCATCACCAACTGACGTACGACGACGAGGCGGTGCAGGGCTCGGTCATCATGTCGAACCGCTACATTCAAGACCGTTTTCTGCCCGACAAGGCGATAGATGTGATGGACGAGGCGGGATCGCTCGTGCGGCTGCGCCGGTACAACACGTCCGAGGTGTTCCGCGAGACGGAGAAGGAACTGCGCGGGCTGTTGAACGAGAAGCGCAAGGCGGAATCCGGCAACGAACGGGCGCGTCTGGAGCAACTTCAACGGCGCGAACAAATCTTGAAGGACAAACTCAAGAAAGAAAACCTTGTCGTCTCGCGCGAAGACGTGGCTGAGGTCGTCTCTAGGTGGACGGGCGTTCCGGTGCGTCGGCTGAATGAGGAGGAGTCCGAGAAAGTGCTCCGGCTCGGCGAAGAGCTCGGCGAGCGGATCATCGGTCAGGCGGACGCAGTAAACCTCGTGACGCGGGCGATCCGTCGGTCGCGCGCCGGGATGAAGAACCCGCGCCGACCTATCGGATCATTCCTATTTGTTGGACCGACAGGTGTCGGAAAAACACATCTCGCGCAACAGATCGCCGAACTGCTGTTCGACAGCCCCGACGCGCTCATTCGGGTTGATATGTCCGAGTTCATGGAGCGGTTCGCCGTGTCGCGTCTGACGGGCGCGCCTCCGGGATACGTCGGCTATTCGGAGGGCGGCGACCTGACGGAGCGCGTGCGCCGTCGTCCCTACTCGGTCGTGCTGTTGGATGAGATCGAGAAGGCGCACCCGGACGTATACAACATTCTCTTGCAGGTGTTGGAAGATGGGCGGCTGACCGACTCGCTCGGCAACGCGGTCGATTTCCGCAACACGCTGCTCATCATGACCTCGAACGTCGGCACGCGCGATATCGTCGCGGGACGTTCCGTCGGGTTCGGCGCATCGGAAGAACGAGCCGTTGAATACGACACGATGCGCGACAAAATCTCCCTCGAACTGAAACGCGCCTTCAACCCGGAGTTCCTGAACCGCATTGACGAGATCGTCGTCTTCCGTCAGTTGGATCAGCCCGACATCAAACGCATCCTCGACCTGATGATCGACGAGGTGCGCGAGCGCATGTTCGAGCAGGGTTATCAACTGATTGTCGATTCGAGCGTGCATCAATACCTGGTCGAACAAGGTCACGACATTGCGTCGGGAGCGCGGAAACTGCGTCGCGCGGTGCAACGCCACCTCGAAGACCCGCTTTCCGACGAACTGCTGCGGCACGAGTTGGAACCGGGTTCGACCGTCACCGTCGCCTACCAAAACGGCGCGATCGATGTGACGACGGAATCGTCTCAAATTGCCGTCGTCTGACTTCATCCACTATAGTTAATGGGATCGGGCGTCGAGGAAGGGGGGTTCGCCAAGAAATCCTTCCGCGCGTCAACAGATGATTTCCGCTTGCCGTTGTAATGGGCGGAAGATCAACATGGACCGAACGTATGCAAGTGGACTCCGAAAGGCGAAACAGGTTTATTCGATGCGTTGGAACTCACTCCGTTGGACTGCGCTCATCCCGATATGGTTGGCGGTCGCGTTGATCGCCGTTGGGCAGGAAGCACCGACCGACGGGTCGAACGCGCCCTCCGCCGAACTACCGCCAGAGGTGCCCTCACACGACCCCTCCATAACGCCGGAATCCTCCGCGCCGGACGCCGGAGGTCTCGAAACGACCCCGACGGCGTTGACCGTCTCGGAAATCATCGTCAAAGGCAGCGAGAACGTCGATGAGCTCCTCTCGACGCTATTCGATCAGGGCGGATATTTCCAAACGCGGAAGAACCAAGAGATTTCGCCCGAATCGCTCAATAACGACATTCGGCGCATCTACACCGACTACGGACCCTTCAAGAACATCGAGACAGATGTGGAGCCTGTTGACGTGGGGCTTCGCGTCACGTTTTTGTTGACGGAGTACGCGCTCGTAGAAGGCGATATCGAGTTGGTCGGCAACAAAAACGTCAAGTTCAAGGACATCGCCAAGAAGTTCACGATGAAGGACGGCGAGCGGTTCAGCGAGTACCAACTTTGGAAGACCGTGCAACAGGTCGAAGCCCTGTACCGAGAGAAGGGCTACTATTTCGCCAAAGTGACGGGCGCGAACGAGGAGACGCCGGAGGGCATCCGTGTGCGGCTCGACATTGACGAAGGCGAGCAGGTCAAGATTGAGGAAGTCCGTTTCGAGGGAAACACGCTTGCGACGGACAAGGAGCTCCGCAAAGCCGCGCAGGTGAAGAAGGGCAAACGGTTTCAGGATGAAGTGTTCCGTCAGGACGACGCGTACATCTTGACCGTATACCACGATCTCGGCTGTCTGAACGCGAAGATCATCGAAAAACGGCGAGAAGTAGATGACGCGGGGACGGGCATCATCGTTACGTATGTCGTTGAGGAGGGACCTCAGTTCGTCTTCACCGGGTACGATGTCGAGATCACCGACACGAACGCCGAGATCAACGAGAAACGGGTGCGCGAGGAGCTCTCGCTTCAACCCGGCGATGTGTTCAACGCGACGCAGTACACGGACGATTTGATCAAGGTTCAGGAGATCTACAGCAATCGCGGGAACATTCTAGCCCGGGTCATTGACGATCTACGACCGAACACAACGGACGAAACCGTCCATGCCACCGTGTCCATTACTGAAGGCACGACGATTCTAGTCGGCGAAGTGCGCGTGCGCGGTCTGCAAAAGACGAAGGAACACATCATTCTCCGCGAGTTGGAGCGGATGAATATCAAATCGGGCGAGCCGCTCAAAGCGAGCAACCTACGCAAGGCGGAGCAGAACATCATCCAACTGGGCTCCTTCATTCAGGGCTTGCAGTTCGTGCCTCGCTCGACGGACGACCCGGCGGTGAAAGATTTGGAAGTCGAACTGCGTGAAAACACGCGGACGGGGCTGTTCACCATCGGCGGCGGGTATGGCTCCGAGAGCGGACTGTTCGGCGTTGCGGAGATCGGCGACGGCAACTTCACGGGGCGCGCGTACCGCGTCAATGTGCGGGGCGAACTTGGTCAGCGGGCGCGTCGCGTCGGGCAGGTCACATTCGGCACACCCTGGATATTCGACACGCCGACCTCGTTGAACGCGACGATATACAGCATCAACCGACGCCGTTACATCTACGGGTACGAAGGCGCGGTCACGGCGGACGACTCCTACGAGGACTTCCGCAAAGGCGGATCGATCACGCTCGGAACGCCGATCACGCGCGACATTCGCGCGTTTCTGACCTTCCGCGATGAGTTCGTGAGCGCCACGTCGATCCCACTGATTGATCAGCAGCAAACGTCCGACGAGTTTTTGATCGGTTCGCGGGAAACGCGCAGTTTCACAATTGGGGCGTCGCGCGACACGCGGCATTATCGGACGAGTCTGTTCGATCCGATTGGCGGCGGCGAGTCGCGTTTGTCGTTTGAGCATTCCGGTGGATTTATCGGCGGGCGGAATGCGTTTCGTAAGTACACGCTCGAGAACAG
>JAQBWJ010000361.1 GCA_027625215.1 Candidatus Poribacteria bacterium | reverse complement strand
ACGACGCCCCCGATTTCGTCACCGTCACGATTCGACCCGCGACCGTCTGCGGGTACTCCCCGCGTCTGCGGCTCGACTTGACGGTGAACATCCTGACGAACCACGCGATCAATAAAGGCGTCATCACCGTTTTCGGCGGCGAACAGAAACGCCCGAACCTCCACGTCCAAGACATGACCGATTGTTACCTCGACCTGTTGCAGCAACCGGACGCGAACGTGCGCGGCAAGGTGTGGAACGTCGGCGCGGAAAACTACAGAGTCCGCGAGATCGCCGGGTTTGTGCGCGACATCGTTGGGACAAGCCCCGTCACGGGCAAGGCGATCAGCGTCGAAACGACCTCCACGAACGATCCGCGCTCGTACCACGTCTCATCGGAGAAAATTCGGCGGGAACTTGGGTTCGTGCCTCGCAAATCGGTCGCGGACGCCGTCCAGAGTTTGACGGACGCCTTCAGCGCCGGACTCGTCCCCGACCCGATGGATGACGCGCGTTACTACAACATCCGCTTGATGCAGCAGACGAAACTCCAATAACGCCGCTGACGGTCGGGACCCGCATTGAACGAGGGGAAACAAGCCAATGCCCGCGCCGACGACGCTCGAGCATGTAGCGCGACGCATTCGGGGTAAACTGGTGGAAATGTCCCACCACGCCGGGACGCCCCATCTCGGTTCCTCGCTGTCGTGCGTCGATATCGTCGCGTCGTCGTACTGGTCGGCGTTGAACATCGACCCGCAACGCCCCGACGACCCCGACCGCGACCGTTTCATCCTCAGCAAGGGACACGCCGCGCCCGCGCTCTATACCGCGCTTGCGTTTCGCGGATTCTTCCCCGAAGATCAACTTGAGACGTTCGGCGAACCGGGAAGCGTCCTCGCCGAACAGCCGAGTCCCGGATGCGTTCCGGGCGTTGAGGCGGCGACCGGGTCGCTTGGACACGGGTTGCCCATCGGCGTTGGCATCGCCATCGCGGGGCGGATTCAGCGTCGCTCCCGACGCACATTCGTCCTGATGAGCGACGGCGAATGCAACGAAGGCTCCGTATGGGAGGCGGCGATGTTCGCCCCGGCGCAACGACTCGACCGACTCGCCGTGATGGTGGATTACAACAAGTGGCAGGCGACCGGGCGAAGCGACGAAGTGATGGCGCTCTCTCCGCTCAAAGACAAGTGGGAAGCGTTCGGGTGGAGCGCGTACGAAGTGGACGGGCACGACCTCGACGCGCTGTGCGACGCGCTTGGGCGCGTGCCGGACGGCAGCGGGAAGCCTGTCGCCATCATCGCGCACACCGTCAAGGGCAAGGGCGTCTCGTTCATGGAAGACGACAACAACTGGCACTACCGGATTCCGACCGCCGAAGAAGTCCGTCAGGCGCGCGACGAACTGGGTCTATCACACTAGGTCTACCACGATGAGAAACGCATTCGCCGAAGAGATCGCCCGTCTTGCCGCGACCGACGAGCGGATCGCGCTGCTGTCCGGCGACATCGGCAATCGTTTGTTCGACCCGTACAAAGCGCAGTTCCCGGAGCGGTTTTTCAACTGCGGCGTCGCCGAAGCGAACTTGATCGGCACGGGCGCGGGCATGGCGATGTGCGGGATGCGACCCGTCGGTTATACCATCGTGCCGTTCATCACGACCCGTTGCCTCGAACAGATTCGCGTCGATCTCTGCTACCACCGTCTGCCGATGGTGATCGTCGGTGTCGGCGGCGGCATGTCGTACGCCTCGCTCGGCGCGACGCATCACTCGTGCGAGGATATCGCGTTCATGCGCGTTCTGCCCGGCATGACGGTGATCTGTCCCGGCGATTCGCATGAAGTGCGCGGCGCGGTTCGAGCCGCGTTACAACTGGACGGACCTTCCTACATTCGCATCGGCAAAAAGGGCGAACCGCTCGTCCATGAGACCGAACCCGACTTCAAGATCGGCAAAGGCATCGTCGTCCGCGAGGGGACGGATGTGTGTCTGCTCGCAACGGGCAATATCCTTCCGGTCGCCGTTGAAGCGGGCGAGGCGTTGGCGGCTCAAGGCGTTTCGGCGCGTGTTGTCAGTTTTCATACGGTCAAGCCGCTGGACGACGCGCTGCTTCGGGAGTCGTTCGAGCGGTTCCGCGTCGTCGCAACGGTTGAGGAACACAGCGTTCTCGGCGGACTCGGCGGAAGCGTCGCGGAGTGGATGACGGATCAACAGAACGTTCGGGCGCGGCTCTGCCGCATCGGAACGCCCGACGAGTTCCTCCACGTCGCCGGAGAACAAGAGTACGCGCGCGAGTGTTGGAACCTGACGACGAAGGGCATCGCCGAGCAAACGCTCCGCGCGCTTGGAGCCTCGTCGGATCGGTCGTCGCGATGAATTCGACGGCAGCCGTCCTCGTCGAAACCTCGAAACCCCTTGAACTTGCCGACCTCGAAATCCCGCCGCTCGCCGAAGGGCAAGCGCTTGTCGAGATTGCGTATAGCGGTGTCTGTCACACGCAACTGCTCGAATGTCGCGGCTATCGCGGGCACGACCCGTACCTTCCCCACTGTCTTGGACACGAGGGGAGCGGCATCGTGCGCGAGATCGGTCCCGGCGTGACGAAGGCGCGGGAAGGCGATGCCGTCATCCTTTCGTGGATTCAGGGATCGGGGCGCAACGTTCCCTCGACCAAATACCGTTGGGGTTCCCGAACCGTGAACGCGGGCGCGATCACGACCTTCAACCGACACGCCGTCATCAGCGAGAACCGACTGACACGCCTCGCGGACGGGTTGGCGCTCCGCGAAGCGGCGTTGTTGGGGTGCGCCGTCCCGACGGGCATGGGAGCCGTGTTCAACGTCGCCAAACCGACGCCGGGCGATTCGCTCGTCATCATCGGTGTTGGAGGCGTCGGGTTGTGCGCCGTTCTCGGCGCGACGCTCGCCGGATGCGCGCCGATCATCGCGGTTGATGTCGCGCCGGACAAACTCAACGTCGCGGCATCGTTCGGCGCGACGCATTGCGTCGACGCGCGGGCGACCGATCCGGTAGGCGAAGTGATGCGCCTCTGTCCGGGCGGAGTGGACATCGCGCTTGAAGCAACGGGACGACCCGATTGCATGAGACAAGCGCTCGAAGTCGCGCGACCGCGCGGCGGAACGGTCGTCGTCATCGGCAACGCCCGCGACGGCGAACGGCTCGAAATCGACCCGCGACAGTTGAATCAGGGAAAACGGCTGCTCGGCACATGGGGCGGCGACTCTCAACCGGACAGGGACTTTTCGCGGTACGGCAGGTTGTTCACGCATCGTCATGTCGATGTGTCGCCGCTCCTGTCGCGCGAGTACCGACTGGAGGAGATCAACGACGCGTTGAACGACCTCGAAGCGGGGCGGACGATCCGCCCTCTGATTGCGATGAACGCGGAGGCGGGCAGCCGATGAGGCTCGGCATCGACCTCGACAACACCATCGTCTGTTACGATGGGCTGTTCGCTCGCATCGCGCTGGAGGAAGGTCTCATCGACGAAACGATCACCCCGACAAAACTCGGCGTGCGCGATCATCTCCGTCGGACGGGACGCGAGGCGGACTGGACGCGGCTTCAAGGGACCGTCTATGGGCCCCGGATGAAGGATGCAGTGCCGTTTCCGGGCGTTCTATCCTGCTTCGTCCAATGGAGAGAGCTCGGGTGGGACGCGCAGATCATCAGCCACCGCTCGCGTTACCCCTACGAGGGACCGCCTCATGATCTTCACGAGGTGGCGTGGGGGTGGCTCGACGCTCACGGGCTGCTCGACCCGAAGCGGGGCGGCGTGTCGCGCGACGGGATTCACCTCGCCGAAACAAAGCGCGAGAAGATGGCGCGCATCGAAGAAACGCGACGGGAATATTTCGTGGACGACCTGCCGGAGTTTTTGTGCGACCCGGAGTTTCCGTCAGGTGTGAAGCGCGTCCTGTTCGATCCCGACGGATTGAGCGATGCGTCAGGCGAGTCGGGCGAGCCGCTCATGCGCGTTCGGACATGGGAGCGACTAACGGACATCTTGAGCGGGTTGTCGCAGCGCTCGGGCGGTCGATGATGGAGGACTCACGTGCCGTTGCGGAGGGGCTTCTCGCGCTGGTCGGATGCGCCGCCCCGTTCGACCTGACCCCGTTGTCGGGCGGCGCGAACAATCGCGTCTATCGACTCGACGCGGGCGGCGACCGTTATTTGATGAAGG
>JAQBWJ010000360.1 GCA_027625215.1 Candidatus Poribacteria bacterium | reverse complement strand
GTCCGAACCGCATCGGAGGGTAAAGCCGCGCTCGACGAGGTTCGCCGCGATCCGCCGTCGCTCATGCTGACCGACATTCGTATTCACGGCAACATGGACGGCTTGGAACTGCTACGCACGGCGAAACTCATCGCGCCGGAGATGCAGGTGATCGTGATGACAGCGTTCGGAACGGTCGAGAGCGCGGTGCAGGCAATGAAGGACGGCGCGGACGATTTCCTTGAAAAACCACTCTCCCGCGCCCCGCTTCTGGCAACGATCACCCGCGCGCTCGAAAAGCATGTCCTGATCTCCGAAAACCGTCTGCTGCGTCAAGAGATCGCCCGCGACCGCGAGTTGACGAACGTGATCGGCAGAAGTCGCTCGATGAAGCGCGTCATCGACCTCGTTCGTCAGGTCGCGCCGACGAGCGCCACCGTGTTGATTCAGGGAGAAACGGGCACCGGCAAGGAAGTGATCGCCAAAGCGATCCACCACCTGAGCGCGCGCCGAGACAAACCGTTCGTCAGCGTCAACTGCGCCGCGCTTCCCGAATCGCTCATCGAGTCGGAACTGTTCGGTTATGAACGAGGAGCGTTCACGGATGCAAAAGGAAATCGCAAAGGGAGATTCCAACAGGCGCATACGGGCACGCTGTTCCTTGACGAAATCGCGGAGATGCAACCACACCTTCAAGGAAAGCTGCTAAGGGCGATTCAGTAGGGCTCCATTGAGCCGCTGGGCAGTTCCAAACCGTTATCGGTCGATGTGAGACTCATCGCCGCAACAAACCGCGATCTGACGGAGGCGGTGCGGGACGGGTCGTTCCGCGAAGACCTGTACTATCGATTGAACGTGATCGAACTCCATCTGCCACCTCTGCGCGAGCGGCAGGAGGATATTCCTCTTCTTGTGCATCATTTCATCCGTCGCTACGCCGAACGCAACAACCGCCCGATTCAGGGCATCGAAAGCGACGCGATGCGCGCCTTGCAATCCTACACATGGCAAGGAAACGTGCGGCAAATCGAAAACGTGATCGAGCGCGCGGTCATCGTGGCGCACGGAAACGTGATCACGCACGCCGATCTCCCGGCGGAGTTCGTCGGCGACACCTCGCCGTCGGAGGCCGTTCAAGTTCCCGTCGGAATCCCGTTTGAAGAGGTGAAATCGCTCGTGTTCCGCGCGGCGCTCAAACGAACGAACGGCAACAAGGAGCTCGCCGCGCGCCTGCTCAATATCTCGGCGCGCACCCTATACCGCTGGCTCCGTGAGCAGAACGACGGGATGAACAGTTCGCTGTGATAGGGCTTTCGTTCTGTTGTATCTGGATTGCCTGGTGAATCAGCAATGCTTAATATGCAACAATAGGATGGTTTCCGGATATTGAAATACAGCTCTCATCCGCATGGACACATCGTCATCGTTTGTAAAATACAACAAAAGAACCATTCGGAAGCACCGTCCATCCAAGCAGTCTGATCTCTTCTTCCCGTCTCACGAAATGCCGCGAACGATTTTACGCCGTCCAATGTTATTTGGTCGGCGTAAATAGAATTCAAGACCACGCAAAACCCCCTTGACCTGCCATGCGTAACGGCGATATTTTAAGCCGACAAACGTTTCGAGTTGTATCATTTGGTCGTTGACGCGATACGAAAAAGACGAACGACGACCCCCCACGGAGACAACGGCATGGCGACGCGCGAAGCCTTACGACAGATGGTGAACACGCTCCCCGACAGCGAACTGGACGCCGCTCAGGAGGCACTTCAACGGTTGTTCGAACGGCACGAGGATCAGACTCGACAAGAGTACAAGCAGGAGCTCATCCGGTCCGGACTGCTGATCAGCACGCCGCCTCCGCCGACGGACGAGACGATCCGCCGTTTTCGGGGACGCAAACGGATCACCGTCAAAGGTAAACCGCTGTCCGACCGCATCGTCGAGGAAAGGCGCTAATTCCTTTGGCGGACTACTTCATCGACAGCAGCGCGTTTGTGAAATATTACGTCGAGGAATCCGGTTCCGACCGGGTGAAGGCGATTCTCGATCCGGCAGCCGGAAACGAGATCTACATCGCGAACATTACGACGGTCGAGGTCGTCGCAGCGCTGAACCGTTGCGCGCGACGTGGTGACGTCCGAGAAGATGAGGCGCGCAGCCTGATCCGGGAGTTCCGAGAAGAGGTCGCCTCCCTCACGAACATCGTCCAAGTGACGGAGTTGATCATTGAGCAGGCGACTGAACTGGCGTCCAAGTACGTGATTCGCGGCTATGACGCCGTGCAGCTTTCCGTTGCGATGGCGATCCGCAAGCCACGCCTTAAACGACAGATGGAGCCATTGATCATCGTTTCTTCGGACGGGGAGCTCAATGTGGCGTCCGGTTCGGAGGAGTTCACTGTCATCGACCCGATAGATGGATAGATCGGACTCGCCGATGGACCTTGAAGGCTTCGAAGCACATCTCCGTTCGCGGGATCGCGCCGAACGCACGATCGTGGAATACACGCGCGAGGTCGAGATCTTCTGCGACTGGTATTTGGTGCAGAACGACAAACCGGCGATGACGGAAACGGTCACACCGCTGGACGTACGCGAGTGGCGTCGGGACATGGACACGAACCACCTCGCGCCGGCGACGATCAACCGACGGCTGTGCGCTCTCCGCGCTTACTTCAAATGGACACAATCGACGGGACGCATCCGCACCGACCCCACGGCGGAGGTCAGGTCGAAGCGGCAGAACCCGTCGGGACCGAAGTGGCTCGACCGGAACGAACTGTTCCGCCTCCGCAACGCGGCGCAGGCGCTTTTGCAGGTCGCCGAGTCGCGCGGCAACAACACGACCGCGCTCGAAGCACGGCGGAACAAGGTGATTCTCGCGTTGCTGAGTGGTGGTGGACTCCGCCTCTCGGAGCTTGTTGCGCTGAAGGTGGATGATGTCGTGATCCGCGAACGAAGCGGCCACGTCGTCGTGCGCGCCGGGAAGGGCGACAAGCGACGCACTGTCCCGCTGAACAGCGACGTGAGGAACGCGCTGGGCGAATGGCTGGACGCGCGCCCGATCAGCGACCGCGATGAACTATTCTCGGGGAGACGAGGCGTGCCTCTCCAGCCGCGGGGCGTCGAACGGATCATCACAAAGCTCTGTACCTATGCGGGACTCGACCCGGACGACGTGTCGCCGCACCGGCTCCGTCACAGTTTCGGGAAAGCGCTCCTGAACGCCGGCGAGTCGCTCGAAAAGGTACAGGCGCTGATGGGACACGAGAGCATCGTCACGACGACGCGCTACACGACGCCAAGCGACCGCGACCTCGCCGCCTCTGTCGAGGCGATCTCGTGGCATGAGGATTGACCGCGCAGGAAAGCGGTCATGTTATTATCGCCAACGTGCTCATGCGCCGGCGTAGATTCGACGGGTCCATCCCCAGTTCGCGTGCAGCGGCAGCGATGTTATGGTTCGCCGCGCTTAGCGCGCCTTGGATCATCCATCGTTCCATTTCGTTGAGTCGGTCTCGTAACGTATCACCTGACGAGTGCATCGGTAGGGTCGGGCGTGAGGTCGAGTAGCGCGTCGGCAGATGTCGAGGATGTATCGTTGTCCCCTCCCGATTCGCCCAAATCGCGGCGCTTTCGATCGCGCCCTTAAGTTCGCGCACATTGCCTTCCCAGTCGATCATCACCAACAGGTCCATCGCTTCCTGCGAAATGAATGTCTTCGTCACGCTGCCGGAATCGGCGTGCTGTCGAAGAAAGTGTTCGGCGAGCAACGGGATGTCCTCCCTGCGTTCGCGCAACGGTGGCACGACGATCTCATCGAAACCGAGCAGGCGATAGTACAGATCGCGGCGAAACTCTCCGGCTTCAATTGCCGCGATCACGTCACGATTTGTGGCCGCGATGATCTGAACATCGACCGGTATCGGTTTATCGCCGCCGACGCGGTGGATGACCCGTTCCTGCAAGACGCGCAGCAGTTTCGCCTGCAATATCGGCTCGATTTCGGTGACTTCGTCCAGAAAGAGCGTGCCGCCTTGAGCGAGTTCGAACTTGCCGATACGCCGTTCCGTCGCGCCGGTGAACGCGCCCCGTTCGTGACCGAACAGTTCGCTGCCGAATAGGTCGCCGGCAATCGCTGGACAGTCCACCGGCACGAACGGTCCCTTCCGACGCGTCCCGTTCGCGTGGATCGCTTGAGCGACCA
>JAQBWJ010000359.1 GCA_027625215.1 Candidatus Poribacteria bacterium | reverse complement strand
ACCTGAGCGCGTCGGCAAAGATGACGACGATGAGGACAGCGACGACTAATCAGGGGATTGTCCGGCTTTCGATGATCCACCGACCGACCGATTGCATCACACCGCCTCGACCGCACAATGACATGCGGATCGGGGCGGTCTGCGTTGCGCTCGTCGTATTGGCGTGTTGGATGAACCACGCGGCGCAAGCGCAGACCGTCCAAGTGCTCGATTCCGGCGGCGTGATCGGCTCCACTTCCATCCGCACCATCGACGGCAAGCCTTACATTCTTGGGACCGATTTCAGCGACCTGTTCGAGGGGTCTGGGTTGCCGCTTAAGGTGCAGTACCGCTACGTCGCCCCGACAGGCAGAATCACGGCACGCATCGCGGCGAAGGACGAGACCGTCACGTTTTCGCTGACCATCGGCAAGTTGGAAGCCGACGTGCGCGGAGGCGATCCGATCCGCATGTCGTCCGCTCCTGTACAGGACAACGGCGACGCGCTGATCCCGCTGGAACTGCTGACGCGCCTGATGCCTCAGTTGTTGGGCATCGACGTGTCGTACGACGCGGCGGCGGGGGAACTGACGATCATCACCGACGGGGGAGCCGCCCCGCCCGCCGCCAGAAGGTTGCCCTCCACCATCGAGTCCGACGTGCCGACCGCGCCGCAAGAGGCGATCCAATACAGATCGACCGCCGCGCAGAAGCCTCAGTGGTCGAACCTGCGGGTGCTGCTTGATCCGGGACACGGTGGCGACGATGCCGGAGCGAGGCGGTTCGGGTTGGTCGAGAAGGAATTGACGCTCGCGTTGGCGCGTTCCATCGCCGCGATCGCGCAAACTGTCGGCGAATCCGTGCAACTGACGCGCAGCAGCGACGCGCGGGTTGATCTGAAAACGCGCAACGCCGCTATCGGAGAGCGAAACGCGACCGTCTACCTGTCGATCCACTTCAACACCTCCTTTTCGCCGGAGGACGCGGGGTATCGCATCATCCTGCACAACCCGACGGACGCGATGGCGCTCTCGCCGACAACCAACAACCGCAACGCGATGTTGCAGCGCGTCGCGTCGAGCCGGAAATTGGCGGACTCGTTGCAGTTGGCGTTTCATCAGGCAGGGTTTCAGGGGGAACGGATCGAAATGCCGATGGTCACGCTGCGTGAAATCTCCGTCCCTGCGGTGCATTTGGAAGTGGCGTACCTGTCCAATTCGGGCGAGGCGAGTCTGTGGAAAAACCTGACGACGATGGAACGCGCCGCCGAAGCCATCTGGGGCGGGTTGGCGCGATACCGTCCATAACGCGGGGTGGGTGAGTCAAAGTTGACGAAGAACACTCGGACGGAATCGCACGGTTCGGAAGCATTCAATCGGATTATCGCGCTTGTAGAACATCCCGACGAACCCTACGAGTTGTCGGTGGAGTCGGAATTGGCAGTCCGCGAGTACCTCGAAGGGCGCGCGGATGTCATCACGGGTGATGAACTTCGTTCGCGCCGTCAATAAACGCCTCCCCGTTTGGTATCGTGTGTGCCGCGATACGGACCAACATCTAGAGAAACTGTCATGAGCTCGATGTACACCGATCCTCACGAAAATCGAAAGCGCGTGATTCGCTGGGTGAGCGGCAGCGTGGCGGCGGTCACTCTTGTTGCGCTGATCGTGTTGGCGGCGGTTAAGTTTATCGGGGGTTCGGCGCGTCAGGAAAAAGCGGACGACACGGACCTCTCGGCTGAGGTCGAAGTTTCGTCGAACCGCTCGCCCGACAAATGGGAGCAGTATTTCGATGAGGGGTCGATGGACTTGGAGCGGCGGCAGGCGCAAGTCGTCGTGCTCGACCCGGCGACGAACACTTGGTTCACTCAGTCCGTCAGCCTGACGATCCCGGCGCATCAGTCGGGGCGCATCCGCGCGGTGGTCGGCGAGTGGATTTCGATCACCCGGCGCGAAGGCGAGATGCCGCTCGTGCCGCGCGACACGGAACTGTTGAGCGCGTATGTCGACTCAAACCGCCGCATCTACCTGAACTTCTCGTCCGATCTCACCGCAAAGTTCGAGGGCGGCGCGACCACCGAAATCCAATTTCTAACCTCGCTTGCGATGACCCTCTACGCGAACTTCCCGAACTATGCCGAGATGCAGTTGATGGTGGAAGGCGCGTCTATCGAAACGCTCGGCGGACAGATCGACGTGTCCGCGCCGTTGCGGATCGCCTTCTTCGCGGAGCGCGGCTGATGGCGTTCGAGTTTGCCGTTGTCGGGTTGGGCAATACGGGGGCGAAATACGTCCGCACGCGGCACAATATCGGGTTTGAGGTGATCGACTTGCTGGCGAAGCGTCATCCCGGCGGGGTGGCGAAGCAGGAACATCAGGCGTTCGTGCAGCCGATCCGTTACGCGGGGAAGAACGTCGCGCTCGTCAAACCGCTGACGTTCATGAACAAGAGCGGCGACGCCGTCAGCCGGATCATGAACGCTTACGACCTTGACCTATCAAACGTGTGGATCATCTACGACGAGTTTCAACTGCCGTTGGGGACGCTCCGCATCCGTCAAAAGGGCAGCGACGCGGGTCACAACGGCATCGGCTCGATCATCCAGTCGATGAAGTCGGCGCAGTTCCCTCGATTCCGCTTGGGGATCGGCGCGCCGCCTGACGGTGTTTCCACCATCGATTACGTGTTGGGAGCCTTCCCACCCGAACAACGCGATACGGTGAACGATCTCGTCGCTTACGCCGCCGACGCGGTGGAGTTCGCCATACGCGGCGGCATTGCCAACACGATGAGCCGCTTCAACGGCTCCGTTGTCCCCGACCCTTCGACTTAGACCCTTTCTTCCCGATACGCGATTCCAAATCCTTCACTTCCTTCGGGACGCCCTTCGTCAGCACGTCGCACCCGTCCGCCGTCACGAGCACGTCGTCCTCGACGCGCACGCCGATGCCGTGGTACTCCTTCGCCACGCCTTCCGTCCCGATGGGGATGTAGACGCCGGGCTCAATCGTGAAGACCATACCGGGTTGCAGCGGGTAAGGGTTGCCGCGCGCCTGACTTGGTCCCACGTCATGCGTGTCGAGTCCGAGAAAATGCCCGCTACCGTGCATGAAGAACTCGCGGTACGCTTCGTCTTTGATGAGATCGTCCAGCGCCTTGTCTTCCAGCAGACCGAGCTCCTTCAACCCCTCCGTCACGACGCGCACGGCGAGTTCGTGGAGTATCTTCAACGACGAATCCGGCTTCACCGCGTCGATCACCGTCTTCTCCGCGTGCAGAACGAGATCGTAGACGCGGCGTTGCGCGGGGGAGAACTTTCCGTTGATGGGGAAGGTGCGGGTCACGTCGCAGGAGTAGTGTTGATAGGCGGCTCCCGCGTCGATGAGGAGGAGTTCGCCGTCGTTGAGCGTCGTGTCGTTTTCGACGTAATGGAGGATCGTCGCGTTGTCGCCGCCACCGACGATGGTCGTGTAGGCGGGTCCATCGCCGCCTGTGCGCCGGAAGTAGTAGTTCAACAGCGCCTCGACCTCGTACTCCATCATGCCGGGTTGAAGCGTGTCGAGAACGGCGTCGTACGCGGCGGTCGTGATGTCGGCGGCGCGGCGCATCATGGCGATTTCGTCCGACGTTTTGACGACGCGCAGTTCCGACAGGATGAAGTGGGGGTCAATCGTCTCGTAAGCGCCGTGACCCAGAGCGCGTCCGCCCGCCGTCGCGCTTTGATAGGTGTCGTAGATCGCGCGACCTGTCGCCGTCTGAATATTCGAGGTGTAATAGACGTGCCCGGCGTTGCGGATGTACTTCGACAACTCAGCCCCGAGTTGATCGACAGAATAGGCGACATCCGCGCCGTACCGCTCCTTCGCGCCTTCGACGCCCGCCCGTCGCCCGTCCCATGTTTCGCGGACGGGGTCTTTCGGCGGGACGAACAGGATGAACTCGCGCTTGCCGTTGCCCGTGAAGAAGACGGCGACGGCGTTCGGTTCCGGGAAGCCCGTCAGGTAGTGGAAGTGCGAGCCTTGACGGAAGTCGAAGTGCGGGTTGCGCCGCCACGGTCGGACGAACGTCTCCGTCGAGGGAGCCGCTTCGATGATCGCGACGGCGTCTTCGCCGATGCGGTCGAAGAAGCGGTCGCGGCGCGAGGCGAAGAACTCCGGGGTGAGCGTCGGGTTGTCGGGCATTCAGGGCGCTCCTTAACGTGATTGGAAAAACTG
>JAQBWJ010000358.1 GCA_027625215.1 Candidatus Poribacteria bacterium | reverse complement strand
GCGTCTGCGTCGAAGCAACGTCGCGCAACGACTCCGCCATGATCGCCGGAATGACGAGGGCGTTTCCGTTGATCACCTGTCGGAGGGCTTAGAGGACATTCTGTTGCTGCTTTCGGACGGTGGAGAGGTCGCTTCGGATATGGGCTCCGGCGAGGTGGTTGTCGAAGGCGGACGCGGACACCGTATAAGCCACTTCCAATGAGAGGCTGAGTCGTTACAATTAACTTCATGACCACGAAACGACGACCCATCATGAAACGGCTCCGCGACGCGCTTTTGGCGCGACTCATCCGCGCGTTCGGATGGGGCGTTCGTCGACTTTCTCAGAACGCGGCGTTGGAAGTCGGTCGCGGGCTCGGCGAGTTGATGCGTCGCGCGATGCCGAAGCGCGTCCGCGTCGCATCGGAGAACTTGGCGTTCGCGTTCCCGGAGTGGACGCCCCTCGAACGCCGCGCGTTGGTGCGCGAACATTTCGAGCATCTCGGCATGAACATCGTTGAACTGCTGCTGTTCCCTCAGTGGGAAGACCGCTTTGCGACGCGCATCGAAATCGAAGGGCGAGAACACCTCGACCGGGCGGTCAAGTCGGAACGCGGCATCGTCGTCTTCCTTCCCCACACGGGCAACTGGGAGATGCTCGCTCCCCTGTGGACATCGCTTCACCCGAACCCGATGGTGATCGTCCAACGGCTGCCGAACGAGGCATTGGACCGCATCGTGTCGGAGTGTCGGGGCGTGACGGGACTCGAACTGGTTGACCGCAACGGCGGACTGCGAAAGATCGTCGCCGGACTGAAAGCGGGTCGGGCTTGCGGACTGCTCGCCGACCAGGATGGCGGGTCAAGCGGGGTGTTCGTCCCGTTTTTCGGGCGGATGGCGTCGTGCGAACCGAGTCCCGTCGCGGTGGCGCGTCGGCTGGGAACTCCGTTGCTGCTCTGCATGACGTTTCGTCAGGCGGACGGCTCGCACCGCGTCTTTTTCGACCTGATCCCCCAAGCCACCGACGGCGACGACAACGAACGCGACCGTTCAACCCTCGAAACCCTCTACGCTCGACTCGAAGCCCGCATCCGCGAACACCCCGCACAGTGGTTATGGATACACCGCCGATGGAAAACTCAACCCGCATCCTCGCCCTGAGCGACGGAAAGCCGGGACACGTTCATCAGACGGAGGGGATTCTGATGCGACTGCCGGACGTGGCGCGTCAGGTCGTCCCCATCGAATACCGCTCGAAGAACGCCGACAACGGACTGCGCGCGAAAGTGACGGTTCGCCGAAACGTGATGACGACCGGCGGCGCGCGGGCGATGCTGGAATCCGCCCTGACGTTCGAATCGTACGAGGCATTGATGAACGCCGATCCGCCGAGCCTCGTGCTCTCGACGGGTTCGTCCGTCGCCGCGCCGAACCTCTTGATGTCGCGGATTCATCGGGCGTGGAGCGTCGTCTGCACGCGCCCGTCGCCGATTGGGGTGCGCCACTTCGATCTGGCGGTGCTGCCGCGTCACCAATGGCGGTTTGAAGGTGAGAACACCGTCAAAACGCTCGGCGTCCCGACGCACATCACGCCGGAGATCGTGGAACAACGACGCGAGGCGTTGGCGGCGCGGCCCGATGAGCCGTTGCCGCGCGTCATCGGGCTGCTGTTTGGCGGCAACGACCGTCGATATCGCTGGACAGTGGAGGCGGCGCAGAAGGTGATCGAGGTGTTGGTGGGCGTCGCTGGACGCGCGGGAATGAAGATCGCCGTCGCCACGTCTCGGAGGACGCCGCCGGAGGTGGAGGCGTTCATGAAGGCGCGGCTGGCGGAGAGCCCCGCGTGCGTGTACAGCGCGTTTGCGAGCGATCCGCCCCGTGAAGGCGACAACGGCGTGCTGACGATCCTTGCGTTGAGCGCGTGGGTCGCCGTGACGGTGGACTCGTACTCGATGGTCTGCGAGGCGGCGTCGAGCGGCAAGCCCGTCGGGTTGATCGAGATTCCCCCGCGCCGCGCCGACCGCTACGCCGCCGCCTACGACGCGATCTCCGACAAAACGGGCATGTTCCAACTGAACCTCGAAACGCTGTACGAGATGGCGCTCTCATTCACCCAAAACTTACGACCCGTGACGCCGCTGGACGACGCCCAAACCGCCGCCGACGCGGTACGCCGACTGCTTGAATCGTCGCCCGATGGCGCGTAAGTTCGTGTGGATGATCGCGCTGTTGACCGTTTCGATCGTATGGGCGGATGAGGACGCGCTGCGACTCCCGACGCCTTCATTGATCGGCGCGCGGGCGATGGGCATGGGCGACGCGGCTCTCACTTTTGCGGAGGGCGCGGAAGGCGCGGCGCACAACCCGGCGAGTCTCGGCGTGGGACGCGGCGTGTCGATCTTCGGACAGACGAATCTGTCGAACCGCGACGCAATCAAACTCGACCCGAAGGGGATCGCGTACCATTGGCGCGGAACGGGCGTCAGTTGGGTGAACCGGATCGTCAACATCAAGGGTTCGATCTACGATCACACGTTCATTGGGGTTGGGAAGCGTTTGTCGTCGCGCGTCGCGGTTGGGGTCACGACGACGTTCCGGCGCGTCCACCCATCCGCTAACTTCCAAGTGTTTGGAGAGTCGCCGACGTTCCAGATCGGCGCATTGGCGGAGCCTCGCAACGGGGTGCGGATCGGGGCGCGGGTTGGGCAGGCGGCGCATCATGGCGGGATTGAGACTGGGGCGGTCGGCGCATCGTGGGCGACGCGGCGCGGACGGTTCGCTGTCGAAGCGGAACGTCGTCCCGATGACTGGCTGATCCGCGCCGGGATCGAACGGGCGTTGTGGAACGGCGGCGCGGCGCGGATCGGGTGGCGCGACGGCGACCCGTCGGTTGGATTGGGGCAGCGCGTCGGAGGCGCGCAGTTCGACGCCGCATGGACGCGGTACGACAAGGAACCGTTTGTGACGGTCGGAGCGGAATGGACGTTCGGGAGACGATTGACAACGGAGGAGATTGGGCGATGAGGCGACGGATCGGTTGGATGGTCGCGGGCGGAGCGCTCGTGTTGGCGGGGCAACTATTCGGGATGCTGCTTGTTCCGATGGCGTTTGGTCAACGAGAGGCGGTGACGGGTTCAGGTCACATCACCTGCGAGTCGCTGACGATTGTGGACGAGGAAGGAAAGCCCCGCATCAGCCTGTTCCCCCAACAGGAAGGGGGGTTCATCGGTGTGTTCGGCGCGGACGGCAGCGTCAACGCCGCGATGAGCGCGACCCCCTCAGGCGGCACCGTCTTTGTGACGCGCGGCTCCGACAAAAGCCGCACCGAGATTCGTCTCGACCAAGAGTCGAACGGGCTCTACACGCTCGGCGCAAACGGCACGAAGCGCGTCCTCCTGTCGGCGACCCCCAACGGTGGCGACCTCTCCATCTTCGACCGCGCCGGAAACCTGCGCGCCGGGGTGCTCGTCCTGGACCAAGGCGTGGCGGTGTCGCTGCTTGGCAAAGACGCGAAACGGCGCGCCCTGATGCTCGTCTCGCCGGACGATACCGGCAGCGTCGCCACATTCGCAAAAGACGGGACTCGCAGCGGCGAACTGCCGGACTTTTAAGGGGATTGTCGGATGAATCGGTCGCTCATCTTGTTGCGCCAACTGGCGGGGACAAAGTGATTCGGAACGTTGTTTCGATACTAGTCGTCGCCGGAACGTTGTTGTCGCCGCTATCGGCGTTCGCGCTGTCGAAGTCGGGGCAGAAGGGCGTGTTCATCGGCGGGCTGCTGGCAATGGGCGGGGTCGTCAAGTGGTTGATCGGGCGGGATGAGGACGCCGTCGAATCCCGCCGCCGCGAGTGGCGCGAGACATGGGGGCAACCCATCCGCGCGACAACGTTCCGCGTCGGCTTCGACACGTTCGAGATCGAGTTCTACGCAAAAACGGGTCGTCGAATGACGGCGACCATTCGGAATGGAAGTGTCTATCGTGTCGTGGTTGAGGACGATTCTCCCGACGCTCTTGGTGATCGGGCTGACGGCGGGCGCGGCGAGCGCGGAGTCGATTGACCGCCGCCTGTTCGAGACGGTCCACGAGGACTGGCAAAGCCCCTTCATGGACGACGCGATGTCCGTCACCAACGAGTTCGGGCACAACCTTCATGTGATCGGCGCGGCGGCGACGTTGGCGCTGGTCGGTGGCGTGGCGGGGAACGACGACATGCGT
>JAQBWJ010000357.1 GCA_027625215.1 Candidatus Poribacteria bacterium | reverse complement strand
ACGAGCGGAACGAAGTCGCCCCCAATGGGAACCAATGCCGCGAACACGGGCATCAGCAGGCTCAACCCGATGAACGCGAGGTCGGCGGTTGCCATTTCGATGGGAGGGTCGAACTGGTCGGGTGTGGAATAGCGCACGTTCGTCCGTTCGACGACGTTCACGCGCGGGTCGTTGCGGAGCGTCCACGCGAGTTGTCCGTACCCGACATCAACCGCGTGGACGAGTTTCGCCCCACGCTGCAACAGGCAGTCGGTGAAGCCGCCTGTCGAGGCGCCGGCGTCGAGGACGACCTTGTCGGTGGGATCGAGTCCGAACACATCGAGGGCGCGTTCCAACTTATAGCCGCCGCGACTGACGAAACGCTTGTCCTCGCCGGAGAGGGCGATCTCGGCATCGGCGGCGAACGCGATCCCCGCCTTCGTGACGACCTGCCCGGCAACACGCACTTCACCCGCGAGGATTCGCCGCTTGCCTTCCTCGCGGGAGGCGACGAGTTCGCGTTCGACCAGCAGCACGTCGAGTCGTTGCTTTGCCATCAATCGGTCGTTCAAACATATTCTGTCATTCTGAGGCTCCTGCCGAAGAATCCCGGTTTACGACCCGCTACGTCCGGGATTCTTCGCTGTCGCTCAGAATGACATTATGATTTTGCCTGACGCGCGATGCCCAACTGTGTCGCCGAGTCGTTCAGCATGAACGTGCGGTCGTTCGCCACCGCGACGAACTGGAAGCCCTGTTCGATGCGTTTCTTCGCGTCCGCGCCGCTCATCGTGTGGATGCCGACAGGCGTTTCGGCGTGGCGTCCGGCGGCGAGCACTTTCTGAATCGCCACCTCGTGCTCCTTCGATCCCGGCTCCACGCCCATCGACCACGCGAGGTCGTTGGGTCCAATGAATCCGGCATCCACGCCCTCGATGGCGAGGATTTCGCGGGCGGCGTTCACCGCGTCGACATGCTCGATCTGCACGATGACGGCGACTTCGTCGTTCGCGCGTTTGTGGTAGTCCTTGCCGTAGATCGTGCAGCGCGCGCCCGCGACGGAGCGCGTTCCCGTCGGAGGGTACTTCGCGTACTGGACCGACCGCGCCGCCTCGTGAGGGCTGCACACCATCGGGACGACAATGCCCATCGCGCCCGTGTCGAGCACTTGCTTGATGAGCACGGGGTCGTTGTCCATCACGCGCGCCATCGGGACGGTGTCCGTCGTGTTAATTGCGATGAAGCATTGCATCACTGTCTCAATCGAGATCGGCGTATGCTCCATGTCCACGACGAGCCAGTCGAAGCCCTGATGCGCCATCCACTCCGCCGCGATGGGCGACGCCAACGACAGCCAACTGCCGACCGCCGGTTTCCTGCCTTCGAGCAACTGCTTCACTCGATTCGGCTTCATCCGCTCATTCATCTTGAACTTGTCTCCATGCGTAGCGCTTTCCCCCATTGGGGGAAGGTTGGGAAGGGGGGCTGAACAACCTCATCGCGCAGTATCACACAACCGGGCGGCTGAATCACCTCGACATTCCGCGAGGGAAAATTGGGGGGTTAACACGGTTTCGATCTGTTCACCGACGAAATTCAGTGTACATCGGGGTTTCGGCGATTTTTGGCGCGAAAAAGGTGCCCTCTTGAGCCCACTTTTGTTCACTTGTGCCCACTTCTGTTCACCACACCTAAGTGGATCGTCAGAAGTTTGTGGAAACACCGAGATTCTCACGTCGCCTCCTGCGCGAGGCTCCTCAGAATGACACAGGGTTGGTTGACTGTTCAGGAACTTTCGGCGACCTACTTAAAAGCCGTCTCATCACCGTTTTTGGAACGTGGCGACGAACATCGGGTCGAGCGCGTCGCGGTGGGGCATCACGCGACGGACGCGGGACAGGTCGAACGGATGGGCGTACTTGCCGTCGATACCGCCTTGACCCGGCACACCCTCCAACGTCCACTCGCGCAGTTCAATGGCGTCGCCCTTCTTTTTGAGGAGCTCCGCGACGACGGACTCGTTTTCCTCCGGCGTCAGGGCGCAGGTGGAATAGACCATCACCCCGCCCGGCTTCAACGCCAAGAACAGCCCCGACAACAACGCCACCTGCTGCCGACTCAACAGCTTGATCCGCGACGGCGACCACTCGGCGAGATGCTTGGGGCTGTTCAGAACGTGCTTCTCGGAACTGCACGGGGCGTCGACCAGGATGCGGTCGAACCGCTCTTCGTATGTCCCATAGTGGCGTTTGAAGATCGTTTCGCCCTTGACGCCCCACACCTCGACGCGGTCCGCGACGCCGTACTCCGCGAAGGTTTGCGCCATGCGTCGGCGTCGCGCGGGGGACGTGTCGTTGGCGACGAGCGAGCCGTCACCCAACCGCTCGGCGATCATCAACGCCTTGCCGCCCGGAGCGGCGCAGGCGTCCAACACCGCGTCATCGGGTTGCGGATCGAGGGCGAGGACGGGGATCAGCGAGGCGGCGTTCATCGGGTAGAAGAGGCGCTCGTTGTAGCCGGGGAGCGTTTCGCCGAAGGGGACTTCGGGCGGGAACGCGACGGCGTGCGCGTGCCAGTCGAGCGGTTTCCACGTCAGCCCCGCCGCGCGCCACATTGTTTGAAGGCGCTGCGCGTTCTCAGGTGAACACCGCAGAATGGGCGCGTCGTCGCGCGTCAACGCTTCGATCAGCGCGTCGTACTCGTCTTGGAAAAGCCGACGATAGAGTTCCTCGAAAGCCGCTTCCCCAGTCGGTTTCCGACTCATTGAAAGACTTGCCGCAACACGTCCTGACGGGTCATCCACACCGCGAACCGTTCCGCGACGCCCGCGCCCCAGTTGCCGTACCACGAGTACCCCGTGCGGCGCTCCCGCTCAATCTCGGCGAGCGCGTACTTGATCACGCCGTCTCTCCCGCTGAAGATCGGTTGGTTCGTGTCGATCTGATAGAAACGCGCCCACAAAGGTGGAGCGTCGGGGTCGTCCACGATGACCCTGTCGCCGTCTTCGGCGCGTTCCAGCCGGATGCCGGGCAGCGCGGCGGACTCAAACCACAACGCGCCCTCGACGACGGCGTTCACCATCTCCCGCGACGGGTTTTCCAACTCCATCAGGTAGAACAGGATGCCCGCGCTCTCCGCGCCGCTTAACGACGGGTGCTCGTATGATCGCGCGCCGCGCGGCTCCAACGTCTCAGCGTCGTGTTGAGCGCACCAGACGGTCTTCTTATCGCCAACGACCACCTGCGCCTTCAAGATCAACGCGATACCGCGACCCCACGCCTCTCGCGCCTTCACGACCCGTTCCGCGCCGACGAAGGCGTAATCGGGGTCCTCAAAAACGGTTTGCAGGAAGCGCATCACACCGATCATCGCGCCGTCGTTGAAGGTGATGCGGTCGGGGTAGCCGCCGCGCAAGGGATAACGCTGCGGGAACCCGCCGTTTTGGTACTGCGCCGCGAGGATGTAGTCGATGCCGTTGATCACGGCGTTCGCGTACGTCTCGTCTTCGGTCGCCCAGAATGTGTGGGCGAGGAAGGGGAGATGTTGGTAGGTCGCGCCGTTGTCGAACATCGGTTGGATGTCGGCGGGATCGCCTTCGTACGGCTTCGACGCCATGTCGGTGTTCTTGGGGAAGCCGCCGTCGGGACTTTGGTACGTCAGGATATGGTGGGCGATGCGGCGTCCTTCGTCTGAGGCGAACCAGTCGAGAGGTTTGTCGTCGTAGTCGCCCCATCGGTAGTTGACGGCGTGGCTCGTTGGCGCAATCAACGCCAGAACTACTGCGACGAGCGCGACAAGCGGGGTTGCGCTTGCCCCGATCCCAACCTTCCCCCGATGGGGGAAGGGGCTGTTTGATGCGGCGCGTCGGTTCATGGTCATGCTCCCCCACCCAACGCAGGGATGAAGTGGACTTCGCTGTTCGGCTCCACCGCGCTGATGAGTCCCATCGACACCGTTTCTCCATCGACGGCGGCGGCGACTCCGGGACGCAGGTGGTCGTCCTCGACAAGCCACTTCTTCGTGCCGGGAAACACGACTTCCAGCCCCTCGACAATCTGACGGAGCGTTTTCCCTTCGATCTCCACCTGCCCCACGCCGTTGGTGAGTTTCTGCATCATCGGCGGAATGAATACGGTTGCCATTTTGTGACGCCGCCTCCCTAATGCTTGAAGTCGTTAATCGGGTTGAGTTTGAACTGTGTTGGCGAGAACCCCCTTCCC
>JAQBWJ010000356.1 GCA_027625215.1 Candidatus Poribacteria bacterium | reverse complement strand
AGTACGGCATCCTCGCCGACGCGGAACTGTACTACCCCTTTCTGTTGGACGAGACGACAACGCTCTTGGACTCGCTTCCCAACGATACGCTTCTGTACATCAACGAGACGCGCTGGATGAACCGCGAACTGACGCGCTTTGTCGAGAAGTTCGACCAAATCGCCGACGATTCCCGCGAGAACAACGCGCTCTGGGTGAAGGCGGACGAGGCGTTCGTGCCGTTCGGCGAGGTGATCGCCGCGATGGAGCGGATGCCGCGCATCATGGTCGCGGCGGGGGCGACGGAGGGCGAATCCGACGCGCCGCGTCTGTCGATGGGCACGATCCCCGTTGTCGAGGAAAAGGGGAGCCTCCAGTCGTTCTTCAAAGGCATGGAGAAGTGGCACAGAGACGGCTACCGCGTCTCGATCTACTCGGAATCGGCGAAGGCGAGCGAGCAGATGCGCGCTGTGCTGGACGACCACGATCTCATTTGGGCGGGAGTCGAAACGCATGTCGGTTGGGTGTCCGACCCGTTTCAGTCGGAGGCGTTGCGGCTCGTCGTGATGCCGCAGGACGCGATCTTCGGGCGGCAAGCGCGGACGCCGCACCGTCAATCGAAGTTCAAGGACGGCAGACCGCTTCTCAGCCTGATCGAACTGCAAGAGCGCGATTACGTTGTCCACATCACGCACGGCATCGCGCAGTATATGGGCATCAAGCGGATGAAGGTCGGCAACGAGGAACACGATTTCCTCGCGTTGCAGTATGGCGGCTCCGACATGCTGTATGTGCCGACTTACAACATCAACATGGTGCAGAAGTACATCGGGTCAACCGGAGAGAGCGGACCGCGACTCGACCGACTCGGCAGCGCGTCGTGGGAGAAGGCGAAGTCGCGGGTGAAGGCGTCCGTCGAGGCGTTGGCGAAAGACCTGCTCGAACTGTACGCCGTCCGCCAATCGACCAAAGGGCACGCCTTCAACACCGACACGACATGGCAGCACGAGTTCGCCGCCGCCTTCCTTTATGACGAAACGCCCGACCAACTCCGCGCCATCGAAGACGTGCTGGAGGACTTGGCGAAACCGCGCCCGATGGATCGACTCGTCTGCGGCGACGTTGGGTACGGCAAGACCGAAGTGGCGATGCGCGCCGCATTCACCGCCGTATCGGAGGGGTTGCAAGTCGCCGTGCTTGTTCCGACGACGATCCTCGCACAGCAGCATCACCAGACCTTTCAACTGCGGTTCCGCGAGTTTCCCGTCGAGGTGCGACAGATCAGCCGACTCGCATCGACCAAAGACGTGGCACAGGCGATGGAAGGGCTCGAAAAGGGCACCATCGACATTGTGATCGGCACGCACCGCCTGTTGTCGAAGGATATCAAGTTCCGCAATCTGGGGCTGCTCGTCATTGATGAAGAACACCGCTTCGGCGTGAAACAGAAAGAGATGTTGCGCCAACTCAAGAAGCAGGTGGACACGCTCACGCTGACGGCGACGCCGATTCCACGCACGTTGAACATGGCGATGTCGGGCGTCCGCGACTTAAGCGTCATCACGACGCCGCCCGAAAACCGTCTCCCCATCGAAACGTATGTGACGGAATATCGCCCCGACACGGTGCGTCAGGCGATTCTCAGAGAGATGGCGCGCGACGGACAAATCTTCTTCGTGCACAACCGCGTGCAGGGCATCGAAAGCGTTGCGATGAACTTGCAACAGTTAGTTCCCGAAGCGCGGATCGGCGTCGCGCACGGACAGATGAACGAGCGGATGTTAGAGAGTATGATGATGCGGTTTGTCCACCACGAGTTCGATGTGCTCGTCTGCACGACGATCATTGAGAGCGGGTTGGACATTCCGAACGTCAACACGATCCTCATCAACCGCGCGGATGCGCTGGGGTTGGCGCAGTTGTATCAGTTGCGCGGGCGGGTCGGGCGGTCGGATCGACGGGCGTACGGTTATCTCTTTTACCCTGAAGATCGCGCGATGAGCGAAGGCGCTCAAAAACGTCTGCGCGTCATTGAGGAGTTTACGGAACTCGGCTCAGGGTTTAAGATTGCGATGCACGACATGGAGATTCGGGGCGCGGGCAACCTGTTGGGTCCTGAACAGCACGGTTCCATTGCCGCCGTCGGGTACGACATGTATTGCAAACTCCTTGAAAACGCGATTGCCGAGCTCAAGGGCGAGGAAGTTGTTGAGGAGGTGGAAACGAAGATCACGTTGCCGATCTCGGTGTTCATACCGGACGATTACGTGGAGGACGGCGCGGCGAAAATGCGCTTCTATCAGCGCATCGCGTCGATCCGCGACCGGGAAGACCGCGACGTGATCGAGGCGGAGTTGCGGGATCGTTACGGCAATGTGCCGGAACCTGCGATCCACTTGCTGGAGGTGGCAACATTGAAGGCGCGCGCGGCGCGTCTTGGGATTACGACCGTCTCCGTAAGCGGGAGTCGGGCGCAACTCGTTTTCGATGAGGGTCGGGCGAACGTCGATCCGTCGGTCGTGCTGGAACTGATGCGGCGCGATCCGTCCGTCGAGCTCGTTCCGCCATCGAAACTGGCGGTGCGATTGGCTTCATCGGAACCGCACGTTGTTTTGGAAACGTTGGAACGAGTCTTGGTAGAATTAGACCGCGACCCGACGAACACCGTTGAAGCGGTCGCGTCATAATAGGGCGCATTGGTTTGGATGCGACTAAAAATGGGGAAACGGGAGGTACGAATCGAGATGAACGAGATTTGGAAGCGTATCGGGTTGAACGCGCTCGCGGCGGTCGCCCTGATTTCAGGAAGCGCGTGCGGCTCCAAAGCGGCTCCGGCGGTGGACGGCGCGATGACGACCAACGCCGCGATGATGACGGACGGCGTCGTTCTTGCCGAGTTTGAATGGGGCGGCAAGCATCATCAGATCACGCTCGATCAGTTGGAACGCGAGATTTCGGAACTGCCGGGCTATCGCAAGGACGACTACGACGGTAACACGGGGCGCGAGGAATATCTGACGCTGATGGCGGAAAGCCGGATGCTGCTTGAACGCGCGCGCGACCTGAAACTTGACACCGACGCGACGATCAACCGTCAGGTGGAAAACCACCACCGCGACGAAATGATCAAGAAGATCGACGATTATGAGATCGACCAACAGGTGTCCGTCACGGACGATGAGGTTGCCGCCTACTTCGACGGACATCAGGAAGATTACGTCGTGCCCGAACAGGTGCGTCTCACGGCGATCACGCTTGAAGATCAGGCGAAAGTGGAAGAGGCGCTCCAACAGATCAAGTCGGGCGAGCGCACCATCGAAGAAATCGCCATCGGGTACTCCGAACAGGGGTTGAACGTCGGTCCCGGCGGACGGGAAGACGGCAACACCGGGTTCTTCGGGAAGAACGACTTCACCGGAGCGGAAACGTTCTCCGAGAAGGCGTTCTCGATGCAGCCCGGCGAGGTGACGGACGAGGTGTTCACGCTCGACCGCATGGGTCGCAAGTACTACATGATCTGGCGCAACGAAGAACGCAACGAGCCTCGACAACAGACGTTCGATGAGGTTGAAGCGACCGTCCGGCGCACGGTGGAGCGCCAAAAGCGCACGGAGCGTCAAGACTTCTGGCACGCCCAACTGAAGCAGACCGCGCGGTTGGAACTGTTTGAAGACCGCGTGCCGGAACCGCCCGCGACGGAGGAAGGCTCGTCCGAGACGCCGACCGTCACGCCGCAGCCGGAACTCGTGCTGGCGACTTATGCGTGGGACGGCAAGGAGTACAACTACACGCACGCCGACCTCGTCAACGTGTACGAAGGGCTGGCGAAGTACCGCAAGACGCGGTTCAAAACGCAGGCGGACTGGGTGCAACTGCTCGATGAGGAACTGCTCGAAGAGCTCAAACTGCGCGAAGCGGCGCAACTCGGCTACGGGCAGGAAGAGGCGCATCAGCAACAGTTGGTCGAATATCGCCATCAGTTGATGGTGGAAGCGCTCGTCAACCGCGAAGTGGACGGCGCGCTCAATCTGACCGAAGCCGACTACGAAGCCTACTTCAACGAACACCGCGAAGAGTACGTCGAGGACGAGCAGGTGCGACTCATCTGCCTCACCTTCGACAACCTCGAAGAAGCGCAGGCGATGATTGGCGAGGTCAAAGGCGGGCGCGACATCGCGGAAGCGGCGCAGACGTTGAGCGAGATGGGCAAAAACCTCGGAC
>JAQBWJ010000355.1 GCA_027625215.1 Candidatus Poribacteria bacterium | reverse complement strand
GTCAACGACGACCCCATCACCTTCAACAACCCGTTCGCCAAGTCGCCCAGGCTGATCTCTTTCCCGAAGCCGATGTTGAACACCTCGTCCGACACATCCGACTCGGCGGCTAGGATGTTCGCCCTTGCGATGTCGTCGGAGTACACAAAATCCATCGTCTGCGTCCCGTCGCCAAAGATGAGCGGCGGTTCGCCCGCCTCGATCCGCTCCATCCACCGCACGAGGACTTCCGTGTAGACGCCGTAGATGTCCATCTTGGGACCGTACACGTTGAAGTAGCGCAGGACGAGGTAGTTCAGCCCGTACATCTCGTTGAAACTGCGGAGCATCCCCTCATTGAACACCTTTGCCGCGCCGTAGAACGTGCGGTTGTTGTAGGGGTGATGCCGCTCCGTCGTCGGAAACTGTTCCGCCAGACCGTACACCGACGCCGACGACGCCGCGACCACCTTCCGCACCTTCGCGTTGACCGCCGCTTCGAGCACGTTGAACGTGCCGTCCGCCAACACTTCCAACGCCAAGCGCGGGTCTTCGGCGCATTGGGTGATGCGGATCGCCGCTTGGTGGAAGACCGTATCGACGCCCTCCGTCAGTTCGGCGAGCAGGTCGCGGTCGCGGATATCGCCCTCGACCAGTCGCACGACGCCCGTCTCAACGAGGTTGCCCAAGTTGGACGGGTTGCCCCTCGTGAAGTTGTCGAGGACGACGATATCGCGGTGTCCGCGCGCGACGAGTTGTTCTGCGATGGTCGAGCCGATCAGTCCGCCGCCGCCTGTGATGAGGGTTTTTCCGAGCATGTTCTCATGTCCGTTTGGTGTTTGGGGGTAGGTTTTTCACCCTCACCCCTAACCCCTCTCCCTCAAAGGGCGAGGGGAACCGGATATCCACTTACAATCGTTGAAATTTGTTGAGGGCGTCCACGACTGTCTCGACTTCCTCGCGCTTTAGTTCTGGGAAGCAGGGGAGCGACAATATCCGTTCGACTACCCGTTCGGTTACTGGTAGATCGCCCTTCTTGTAGCCGAGATCGGCGTACGTTTTTTGCAGGTGGACGGGGATCGGGTAGTGGATGCCGGAGTCGATGCCGTTCACCGTGAGAAACTCCTGCAACTCGCGGCGGCGGTCGGTCTCGATGACGTACTGGTGGTAGACGTGACGCGCGTCGGGCATGACGGCGGGTGTCTTGTAGGGCGAGTCGGCGAGCAGGTCGTCATACCACGCCGCGCGTTCGCGGCGAAGTTCCGTCCAACCTTCGATGTAGCGCAGTTTGACCCGCAGCACCGCGCCCTGTATCCCGTCCATGCGGTAGTTGTAGCCGGGATGGTCGTGGTGATACCGCTTCGATTGTCCCCAGTGTCGCATGATCCGCATCTTCTCGGCATATTCGGCGTTGTCGGTCGTGACGGCTCCGCCCTCGCCGAACGCCCCGAGATTTTTGCCGGGATAGAAACTGAACTCCGCCATGTCGCCGAGGCTGCCGCAGCGTCGCCCCTTGTACTCCGCGCCGTGCGACTGCGCCGCGTCTTCGATGACGAGCAGGTTGCGCCGTTTGGCGATTTCGTTGATCGGGTCCATGTCGCACGGCTGACCATACAGGTGGACTGGGATGATCGCCCTCGTTTTGGGGGTGATCGCGCCTTCGATCAGCGACACGTCCATCAGATACATGTCGGGATCGATGTCGATGAGGACGGGCGTCGCGCCCGTATAGCGGATCGCCGCGACGGTCGCCACGAACGTGTGGGAGACGGTAATCACCTCGTCGCCCTCGCCAATGCCTGCCGCCAACAGCGCGAGGTGAAGTCCGCTCGTGCCGGAGTTCATCCCGACCGCTTCCTTCGAGTGGCAGTACGCGGCGAACTCCTTCTCGAACGACCCGACGGCGGGTCCCAACGCGAACGCGCCGGACTCCATCACCGGAAGGATGGCGGCGAGGATTTCGTCGCGGATTTGCTCAAACTGTCCGGGCAGGTCGGACATGCCTATCATGTTCTATTCCGTTCCATCACCAATAAGCCTTCCCACTGTCATTCTGAACGAAGTGAAGAATCCCGGCACCACGACCGTTGCCACGCATCAAATGTTGGCGAGTTCTTCGGGATTCTTCGCCGCTGCGCTCCTCAGAATGACAAGGGGTTGTATGCGGTTGCAGCCAATACTACCGAATCTCAACGGGCGCGCCGCGTTTCTCCATCGACTCGGTTGCCGCTTCGAGGATTTTGACGACGCGCAGCCCCGCCTGCCCGTCCGACACGGGTGTCGCGCCCGTCTCGACGCACTCCAAGAAGTGCGCCGCTTCGATTCGCAACGCCTCCGTCACCGCCAACTGCGGCGACCACATATCGCCCGTGCGATAACCAACGCGCAGCCGATCCACCAATGCCGGGTCATCCGAAACGGTCACGCCCGCGTCGTAGACTTTGATCTTTTCGCTCGGCTCCAAGTCGTCGAAGATGACCATCTTTCGGCTGCCGCTGAGAAGCGTCCGTCGCACTTTGACGGGCGACAACCAACTCACATGCACCGCCGCGATCAGGTCGGACTCGAAGAACATCGTCATATACGCCGTGTTTTCAGGCTGATTTGGGATGTTCCGCACGCCCGTCGCGGAGACGGCAATCGGCTTCTCGTCCATCAGGTAGTCCATGATCGACAGGTCGTGCACCGCCAAATCCCACCAAACGTTCACGTCATGTTGGAACAGACCGAGATTGACGCGCACCGAGTTCGCCGTTGTCAACGAGTTCGCGCATCTTCCGAACCGCGCCCGTGTAGAGAAACGTGTGATCAACCATCAGCGTGCGCCCGCGTTTCGCGGCTTCTCGAACCAACGTCTCCGCCTGGGCGACGGACGCCGCCAACGGCTTTTCCACAAAAACGTGCTTCCCCGCGTCCAACGCCTTCATCGCCAGTGGGAAGTGCGTATCAACGGGTGTTGCGACGGCAACGGCGGATACGTTCGGGTCGGCGAGCATTGCGTCGAGTTCGCGGTAGGTCGCAACGCTCGGATAGCGCGCCTTCACGAGGTCGAGTTTCTCCTGCCGCATGTCGGCGACGGCGGCGACGTACCCACCGCCCACCTCTGAAAAGTTGCGGACGAGGTTCGGACCCCAATAGCCGTATCCGATGACGCCAACGCCGATCATTCGCCGCTTCCCTTCACCACTCGCGCGGGAACCCCTACGACGGTCGCGCCAGCCGGGACATCTTTCGTCACGACGGCTCCTGCGCCCCCGCGCCGATCTCGATGCCGCAGAGGATCACCGCGCCCGAACCGATGGACGCGCCCTTGCGGACGTGCGTGTCCTCATGTGTCCAATCGCCGGGTGTTTGCATCCGTCCGTCCGTCGTCGCGCGCGGGTTTTTGTCGTTGGTGAACATCACCCCATGCCCGACAAACACCTCGTCCTCGATGTGGACGCCTTCGCAGATGAACGTGTGGGACGATATCTTGCACCGTCTCCCGACGGTCGCGCCGCGCTGAATCTCGACGAACGTGCCGATCTTCGTTTCATCGCCAATCTCGCAGCCGTAGAGGTTCACAAAATCGTAGATTTTGACGCCATCGCCGACTTTCACGTCGCGGATGCTCTGCTTCGGGGAATCGACGGTGAGCGTGTTCATCGCGCGTTCTGCAATCGGGCGTGAGAATCAAGAACGCTATCCACCAAACGCTTCGGCTGGTAGAACTGCTTCAGTTTCGACAGGTCGAGGATGTTGTTCACCAAGAACAGCCCTTCTTGGCGATGCAGCGTGTCCGCGTGTATCTTGCCGCCGCGCAGCCCGATCAGTTGGGCGATGTCGTAGACGGTCAGATAGCCGTCGCAGGCCACGTTGAAGACGCCTGAGGCGTCCGCGTCGAGCAAGACGCGGGTCGCGTTGACGACCTCTTCAACGTTTGTGTAACTGTTCAACTCTTCGAGATAGGAGGCGAAGCGCGGCAGTTTGCAAAGAAGGTTCTTCGGGTCTTCCGTCCCGCCGAAAAAGAGACGCGGTCGCAACACGAGGTCGCGCGACGGATCGACGCCGCACTCGCCGACCCACTTGGCGACCGTGTAGCGGCAGTGGCTCACGGTGAAGTCGGTTTCGGCTTGCGGGTAGTCGTTGCGGTCGTAGAGGCAGCCCGTGCTGATGTGGACGAACTTCTTGCCGTGTTCGGCGCACAACTCGCTCAGTCGGGCGGGGAGGATGCCGCTGACGAG
>JAQBWJ010000354.1 GCA_027625215.1 Candidatus Poribacteria bacterium | reverse complement strand
TCTTCGTCAAAACCCCGATCGGGATGAGGTATGGCTCGTAGGTGTCTTCGATGGTGCGCTCGTCCTCGCTGACGGCGGCGGCGACGGTCGTGAGTCCCGCGTACCCGCCGCGCTCCGCAATCGACGCCATAATGCGCCGATCCATGTCTTCCAACCCAAGTTCATCGACGCCGAGCGTGTCCAGCGTGCTCCGCGCAATCGTCTCGGTGACGACCCCATCGCCCCGCACGACCGCGTAGTCCCGAATCCGCCGCAGTTGCCGCTTGGCGATACGAGGCGTCCCCCGCGCCCGACGCGCGATCTCCTCCGTGCCCGCCGACTCGATCTTGATGTTCAGCAGTCGCGCGTCCCGCTCGATGATCGCGCACAGTTCGGAGACGGCGTAGTAATCCAACCGCAGGTGCAGCCCGAATCGGTCGCGCAAAGGACCCGTCAGCATTCCCTCTCGTGTCGTCGCCCCGACCAGCGTGAAACGCGGCAACGGAATCCGCACGGGCTTCGCGCCCGGACCCCCTTGCCCAATCACAATGTCGAGCGAGTAGTCCTCCAACGCCGGATACAAAATCTCCTGCACGTCCGACCGCACCCGATGAATCTCATCGATGAACAGCACGTCGCCCTCTTCGAGACTCGTCAGGATGGACGACAGTTCCAGCCGCTGCAACACGGTGCCGACCGTCTGGTGAATCCCGACGTCCATCTCGTTGGCGATGATCTGGGCGAGCGTCGTCTTCCCAAGCCCCTGCGGGCCCACAAACAGCGTGTGATCCAACGCCTCCGCGCGTTCCTTCGACGCGCGGATCGACACGTCCAACTGATCGCGCACCGCCGCCTGCCCGATCATCTCATCCAACCGCTTGGGTCGGAGCGCGTAGTCGGTTCTGGCGTCTTCGTCCAGTTCATCGGGTGTGAGCGTGCGCTCATCGTTCATGTTCTAGCCCCACGCGCTCGTGTCAGCCGCAGCGCCGCCGCGACGATCTGCTCCACCGCCGCGTCGTCCGGCAACGATTCCATTGCCGCGCGCACCGCCTGATCTGCGACCATGTCCGACGCTCCCAACGCGATCAACGCCTGCGTCGCCTCGCCCCGAACGCCCGTCGTTGTTCCCGTTCCCAACGCAAGCGGCTGCAACGCGCCGACCTTGTTCTGCAAATCGACAATGATCCGCTGCGCCGTCTTCTTGCCGATGCCCTGCGCCCGCGCGATGGAGATCACGTTCCCCTCCTGCACCGCGACGAGAAACTCTTTGGGCGACATGATCGACATGACGTTGAGCGCCGTTCGCGGACCCACTCCTGAAATCTCAATCAACACTTGGAACAGTTCCCGTTCTTCCCGCGTGCCGAACCCGAACAGCGCGTGCTCGTTCTCGCGGATCACGTCGTGGGTGAACAGCCGCATCTCGCCGCCGAGATGGGTCAGTTCACCCAACGTCCGCTTCGAGATGAACACCTCGTACCCGACGCCGTTCACGTCCAGCACGACGCCGTCTTCGCCGATCTCTTCGAGTGTCCCGCGAACAAATGCGATCATGGAGGGTTCCAAGAAGGGGGTGATTAGGAGGCGATGGTTGGAAAATCAGGAGAGAGCGGCGTTCAACCGCGCCTGAGCGCGTCCACGATACAGGTGGCAGATGGCGATGGCAAGCCCGTCCGCCGCGTCGTCCGGTTTCGGTTTGTCGGGAAGACCGAGCAACACCTTCGTCATATACCGAATCTGCTCTTTCGTCGCGTTGCCGACCCCCGCGATCCCCTGCTTCACTTCGGCGGGCTTGTAATGCGCGACTTCCAGCCCCGCGTGAGCCGCCGCCAGCATCGCAATTCCACGCGCCTGCGCGACCTTGATGCCCGTCGTGATGTTGTTCTTGAAAAACAGTTCTTCGATGGCGACGACATCCGGCTCGTACTCCCGGATGATTGTGGTCAACCCCTCGTAAATCAGCGCGAGCCGCTTCTCCGGCGAGAGGTTCGTCGGCGTCGTGATGACCCCATGCGCCTCGTGCTTGAGCGTCGTCCGACTACCCAGCGCAACGACCCCGTACCCCGTCGTCGCCGTCCCCGGATCGACCCCCAACACACGCATCAACCGCTCCTACACAACCTTGAGTCATTCTGAGAGAACATCACCGCACCAATTATTGTGGTTTCCCAACGCCTCTATTGTGTCGTTCTGAGCGTAGCGAAGAACCTCTATCCCAACAGGTCGAACCGAGATAACCGTTGACGACGATGCAACCGTTCGGGCTAGAGATTCTTCGGCACGGAGCCTCAGAATGACACGCCGTTGAGTATGAGGATTTCTCAAATACTTCTTCTTACGCCGCCGTCTCCGCCAGGTGATCCATCAGGTCGTCCCACCCCAGTGTCATTCTGAACGGAGTGAAGAATCCCGACTTCCTCACCGTCAAGGCGATTGACGATCCCTTACGCCGCCATCTCCGCCAGGTGATCCATCAAGTCATCCCACCCCAGTGTCATTCTGAACGCAGTGAAGAATCCCGACTTCCTCACCCGACGGTGATTGACGATCCCTTACGCCGCCGTTTCCGCCAAGTGATCCATCACATCGTCGTCCATCTCGAAGTTTGCGTACACGTTCGCCACGTCGTCAAGGTCTTCCAACGCTTCGATCAGTTTGAACAACGTCTGAGCGTCGCGTTCTTCCACTTTCACGGTCGTCTGCGGGATGTAGTTCAACTTCGCCTCGTCAATGGGGAACTCGGCTTCTTCAACGGCGGTTCGCACCTTGTCGAACGTCTCCGGCGCGGTGACGACTTCGTAGTACTCGTCGTCCGAGTCGTCCACATCGTCCGCGCCCGCGTCGAGCGCGACCAACATCAACTCGTCCTCGTCCACGCCGTCCCGCGTCACGACGACCGACCCCTTCTTGTCGAACAGCCACGCAACGGAGTTCGGCGCGCCCAAACTCCCGCCGTTCTTGGAGAGCGCGTAGCGCACTTCCGCCGCCGTGCGGTTGCGGTTGTCGGTCGTCACTTCGATATAAAGCGCGACCCCATTGGGTCCATACGCCTCGTAGACGCACTCTTCATATTCAACGGCGTCCTCGCCCTCGCCGGAGCCGCGTTTGACGGCTCGGTCGATCACGTCGTTCGACATGTTGCTCGACCGCGCCAACGCAATCGCCGTCCGCAGACGCGGGTTCCCGTTCGGATCGCCGCCGTCGCGCGCCGCGATGGTCAGTTCGCGGATGATCTTCGACATGACCTTGCTGGCTTTGGTGTCGTTCGCCATCTTCTTGCGCTTGATCTTCGACCACTTGCTATGTCCCGACACGCCGTTTGCTCCATCGTTTCGCGGTGTCATTTCGTCTAAAACCGCCACAATTCTAGCATACGGCGCGGTTGCCGGGCAAAGGTCGGAAGGGTTCTCGACAGCGGATGACAAGGCGCGGTCATCGACAGCAGGTCGTCATCGGCGTTCGATGACCCGAACACCGACGGCGCGAGTTAACATTCGTTGACATCGGTTTACATGCGTTGACATCGGTTGACGAAAGTTTACACCCCGTTTTGCCTCAAACCTTTGTGACAACTGGACTCAAGTGGTTTACATCGCTGCCCCTGTAAACCACCTGCACTACTGGCTGTCGCTTGCCCCAAGAACCGTGTCGCCGTTATCCTCGAACGAACAACGAACCGCCCTGTTGAATCAACATGAGTCACCCAATGCGACCCGCGCTGATAGTCTTGTGGATGGCGGTCACGACGGCTGCCCTCGCTTCGGAGACGTTCTATCGAATGCCACGCGACCTCCCCACCGACGACTGGTATCGCGTCGAGATCATGTCTCACCATGTCGGTTGGATGCACCTGTACTCCGAGCTCGCAGAGTTCGAAGGGACCAAGGCGATCCGCGTGAAGAGTGAGTTGGTGTTGAAACTGCTCCGGTCCGGCACGCCGCTTGAACTGAATCGCACCCGCACCGTCTACTTTGCCGCCGCGCCGCCCTTCGCCCCGATCTTCTTTTCGATGTCGTCGGATGAGTCCGGGTCGCCGCGTCGGGTGGAGGGTCGCGTGTCGAACGGCTCATTGAGAATGACGACCTACATGGACGGGCGAGCGACAGACTCAACCGTCCCAATCCCCGACGACGCGCTCTTTGAGGAAGCGATGCCCTTCGCCCTCCACGAGTTCGCCCCGACCGACGCGCTCACGATCACCCTGTTCAACGGCGACGTGCTGCTCCCCATGTCCG
>JAQBWJ010000353.1 GCA_027625215.1 Candidatus Poribacteria bacterium | reverse complement strand
GCATCGAAACGCCCGTGTCGCCCGCGTTCAAGTCGCGGTTCCAGTCGTTGAGGTTCCGCATGATCGTCGTCGTGACGGATTGGTCGCCGAAGTCGACGGTGGTGATCTTGACGACGCTCGGTTTCGTCGCTTCCGCCGGAGTCGTCAATCCACCGCCGGGAACGGAAAGACCCGGCAAGGCGGAGAAGTCGGTCGGCTTGGAAAGATCGACGGGAGCGGAGGATGGAGCCGTCGTCGAGGGCGGCGTTTCTTCAGCCGTCATCGTGTCGGCGGGTTCTTCCATCTCGGTCGCTTCCGTCGTCATTTCGGTCTCGGACATTTCGGCTTCGGTCGAGGCGGCGGACGTTCCGGCGGCGGGAGCGCAGCCGATCCACGTCGCGCCGACCGTAAAAGCGATGGCTAGGATGCAGGGTCGCATGTTGTCTCCTCTTGAGCGGGAATTGGTCGTCATTCCGTTATATCAAGCGGAACGATCACAAGCAATCGATTTGCTTCCGACGCGGCGCGTCGTTCTCCGACGACGGAGACGTTTGTCGTCCAACCGACGAAGTGGGGGCGGTCGTCCGTCACGAGCGCGTCGAGATAGCCCTCGCGCGACCAGAAGGCGTAGACAGGGGCGGGCGCGTCGAGGTTCGACCAGAACAGGCGGCGGCGCGAAACCGTCCGCATCTCGACAACTTGAGGCGCGCCGCGTTCGACGTGTTCGACGTATCCGACCGAATCGCCGTACAGGATGCCCGCCCTTTCAAAGCGCAGTTCCGTCTCGTTCGTCAGGTTGAACGAGTCGCCGTTCTCGCCGCGTGTCAGTCGAACGGTCCCCGCGAACGGAACGCTGACGACACCGCTCCAGAAAGTCGGTTGGGTCGCGTTCGGATCGACGTTTTCAAGTCTGTCGTACCCGCTCGCCTTGACGAGGATGCCGTCGTGCGCCGTCGTGAACGGTTCCGTCTGAATCGGCAACGAGAATGGGATGTTGACGGCGCGTTCTTCCGTCGGCGGGATGGACAACACGCCCATCCAGATGGCGTTTCGCGTATCGGGAAAGACCCGAAGGACGCCGTGTTCGACGGCGTGGGTCGTAGACGTTCGGGAGCGCAACGTCAGCGGCGCGGCGGAAACGCCGATGACGACCCCCGCAATAACGATCCACCCGACTCGTCCGCGCAGAGCGATCACCGCAACGGCGGCGATCAGAGCGACGACGAACCACACCAACGCGCTTTCGGCGAGCCGTCGCGTTTTGACGGAAAGCCCGGGCTCGCGGGCGGCGACGCTGTCCAATCGCGCGAGGAGTTGGTCTTTCGCGCGCGCGTTCGTGGTCGTCCACTTCGACATCCCGGATGGTGAAAACGACGCGAGGGCGCGTCGCCACACGTCGCGCTCGTCGTCGGGAGAGAGTTGGAAGGGGGAACCGTCAATGACGGTTGTTCGTCCCAACCCGACTTGACGGGTATGGACGCACGTTTCATCGGGTCGGTCCGGCAGGAAGGGAGAAAGAAACGATTCGTCCCAAAAGTTCGGCGCGTTGTCCGCAAAGAGAACAAGGCTTCCGCCTGAATGGAGCCACGTCAGTAAAGCGGTTTTGCGGGCGTCCGTCCACGCGGAGGAGCGGGGATCGACGCCGTGCCACGCGACCAGATCGACGCCGCTCCAACCGAGCCACGTCGTCGGGAGAGACGCGACGGACGACGTTTCCCGGAGCGCCCATCCGCCGGATACGTCCTCAGTGGAATCCGGGTCGGCGGTGAGCCATTCGGATAAGGGGCGGTCTTGCAGGATGGCGAACGCGCCTCGCTCCGTCGTCAAGCCGAGAACGCCGCTGTCGGCGCCGGAGAGCGTCGGCGCGAACGGGACGGTCAAGGAGTGTTCGCCGTCTTTCGATTCGATCCGCGCGACCCCCTCAACGGACAGGGGCGACGCGGCGGCGACGCCTTCCCACCGATAACGTCCGTACGGAGGAAGGTCGATTTCCTGCGCCACGACGTTTTCGCCGAAGGTGAAGGTGGCGCGACCGCGAATCGGCGCGTCGTCCGTCGAAATCGTGGCGGCGAACCGTGTCCATCCTCCGGCGCGGACGAGTCCCGCGACGCCGATCTCAAGTTCGTCAATCGACGGTTCGGCAATCGCCAACACGGAAACGAGGATGAACGACGTAAGCGCCAGTGTATGGCATGAATGGTGCATGATGACCGACGGATTCTGCGTCGACGGGGAAAATTTTCCACAGTCGGCGCGCGTTGATTCGTTCAGGATTTTCGTGACGTAACGATGCGGTAACGGCGTATTCGGAGTATACTATATACGATGGGGCGACCGCCTGCCGACCCGCACCTCGTAGTGAACAGGGAATGAATTTCCCACGTTGGATACTACAAGCGGTAGGTCTTCCCCCCTGACAAACCCTTCTAAGGAGGGTTCGCTTATGGCGATTACCAGTTTGATATCCCCGTCCGGAATGGTGATTTCGCGCCCGATTGAGGCGTTTCGACCCGTCACCATCCCTCAGACGGAAGACGCCCGTCAAACGGCAAGGGCTGCCAGACAACCGCGCGATCTGAGTCGCGGTCTTGGTCCCGAACAGCGCAAGCGGATCCATTTGGACGCGAGCGCGAAACGGCTCAACGAGTACGTACAGGCGCAGGAGGCGCGACGCTCGGTTGAGAACGTGGCGACCCGTTTGGGTCGGGCGGAAACAACCCTGCGGCAAGTGCGGAACTTCGCGGAGTTGGCGGACAGTTTTGAAGCGCCGGACGCGGCGCGCTCCGACATGGAAGCGACGGCGCGCGAGTTGGCGTCGAGTCTCGGCGCGGAGTTTGAGGTGAGCGGCAACAACTCGGGTCCTGAAATCGCAACGCTGCCGGGGTTCGGTTTTCAACCCGGAACATTGGGTATGGTCGGGATTGAGCGAAGCGCGGAGGACGAGTCGTCCTCGATGGGCGATTTGCGACGAGAAGTCGATGCGGTGACACCGCGCGTCGTGGCGGAACGTCGGCGCGTTGAGGAACGATTGGAACGGATGCCGTTGCCGGAGTTCGAGTCGGCGCTCGCGTCCATCGAAGAAGACGTGGAGCCGGAACGCATCCGCCTGTTGACGGAGGACGAAGCGCGTCAGGTGGCGGACGAGGTGCGCGAAGAAGTACGCACCAACAA
Source organism: Candidatus Poribacteria bacterium (assembly GCA_027625215.1). Taxonomy (GTDB): domain Bacteria; phylum Poribacteria; class WGA-4E; genus JAQBWJ01. Next base: position 1,072 of record JAQBWJ010000353.1, on the reverse strand, counting down.
CGGCTCGCCGCTGATCCACCAAATCGTGCCGCTGACGGCGGAGACGGTGCTTGCGTTGATCCCGTAACGCGCGTAATCGATGCGGAATGTGATACAATTGCGGTGATGAACCGTTTTACTTCAGGGGTGAGGGTGTTTCCTCGCCCCTGACGACTTTTTTGTACCAAGAATCGCAATGGCTGAGGCGAGCTCGGGAAAGGGGATGCGATGAAACGCGCGGGTTTCGGCGTATGCGCGGCGGCGCTGATCGGGATGTTGTCGGTGACGGCGCATGGACAGACGGCGGCGTCGGTGTTCCAGAACTTCCAAAAGTCCTATGCGAACGTGAAGTCGATCTCCGCCGATTTCCAAGAGACGACGATCATGGACGGGCAGAAGCGGACGGCGAAAGGGCATTTGCAGTTCCAAAAGCCGAACCTGTTGCGCCAGGAGTATTTGGACGAGACCGATCCGACCGTGACGACGCAGTTGATCGTGTTGGACGGCGAAATGTCGTGGTCGTACACCCCCTGGCTGAATCAGGTGACGCGCAAGCGGTTGAACCCGAAAACGTCGCAGGAGATTCTGCCGGGAGCAGGCAAGAACTTCGAGAACATCCCCGCGAACTACGATCTCGCGTTGAAACAGGATGCGATGGCGGCTGAGAAGGGGATCCACCTGCTGGAGATGCGTCCCAAGCCGGGTCCCGACGGGGCGGTCATCGGCGAATACTTGGAAGTGTGGATTCGCGCCGAGGATTGGGTCCCGGTGCAGTTTTCCTATACGAACGTCGAGAACGACGTTGTGACGATTGTGCGTCTCGAAAAACTCAATCTGAAAGCAACCCCGAAGAAAGGCGCGTTCAGTTTTGAACCGCCGCGCGGTGTGGAGATCATCACGATCACCGACGATTATCTGAACGACGAGTGAGTTTTTGGGAAAGTGCGCGCGTTGCGGGGTATGCTTTTTAGGGCGAGATGACGAACGCGCCGACGGGTTGGGGTCTTGTTGAGGCGACAGATGATGAAACGCACCTCTTGGAACGAATCGGCGGGCGATATCCATAGAGTGGCAGCGACAGGTTCGAGATGAG
>JAQBWJ010000352.1 GCA_027625215.1 Candidatus Poribacteria bacterium | reverse complement strand
GCCCATTTCGATCTCGCGGATGAGATACAGCGCGAGTCGCGGATCGACCGGAGAGCGGTCCGCCAACTCCGTGAGCATCGACACCGCCCACCCCTGTTGCATGTCTCCTGCGAGGATGGCGATGGACAACCCGTAGTGCGCCGCCTCGTTCGCCCCATAGCCGAGTTCGTCTTCCGCGCGTCGGCGGAACGCCTCGTGCACCGTCGGCACGCCGCGGCGGAGCGCGTCGCGGTCGATGATATCGTCGTGCACAAGCGTCCATGTATGGGAGATTTCGACCGCCGCGGCGACGGGGATCGCCGCTTTCTCATCACCGCCGACCGCGCCGCATGAGAACAACAGCACCGCCGGGCGCAGCGATTTGCCCCCCGCGCGGAGATACCCGTACACCGCGTCGCGGATGTGGTCGGGCGAAAACTGCGCCGCATACCGCTCGTCGTGGAGGAAGTCGTAGACCCACTTCTTGCGCTCGGCGAGCGCGGCAAAAAAATCGTCGTGCGTCATCAAGGCGTCGCGTTTCCCTCTTATTCGTCTTCATCCGCCGCGTCGAACGCGCTCTGGACGATCTCGCCGTCTTCCGTCACCATCAACTGCTCAACCCGCAGTTCCATCGCTTCCAATGACTTGGAACAGTGTCTGACGAGGTGAATCCCGCGCTCGAACCGTTTGAGCGCGTCATCCAGATTCATCTCGCCGCGTTCCAGCCCATCGACGATCTGTTGGAGTTCCGTCAGCGCGGACTCAAAATCGAGTTTCTCGTCGTTCATGTCGTCAACTGTCCGTGTGAGTGTTCGTCACGATGGCGCGCAGTTCGCCGCGATCCAGTCGAACGCGAATCGCGTCGTTCGATGAAACGTCGCCAGCGTCTTTCAACACGCGGTCGTTTCCATCAAACGCGATGGCGTACCCTCTTTCGAGCGTCGCCAGCGGACTGAGCGCGTTCAGCGACGCCGCGACCCGCGAAAGTCGGTTCCGTTGGCGTTCCAACCGCGCGTTCGTCGCCGATTCCAACAGCCGTGCCAAGTCGTCCACGTACTGCATCCGTTGTCGCACCGCGTCCCGCTGACGCTTCGGCGACAGGGCGAACGCCAACCGTTCGACATCGCGCCGCGCGTGACGCACCCGCGACCGAATCGACTCCGCCATCCGCGACGAGGCGGAACGTAGCCCGTTCAACAGCGCGATCCGATCCGGCACGACCAACTCCGCCGCTGCCGATGGCGTTGGGGCGCGCAGGTCGGCGGCGAAATCGCACAACGTATAATCGACCTCATGCCCCACCGCCGACACAATCGGAATGGTCGAGTCCGCGACGGCGCGCACCACCTCTTCCGAGTTGAACGCCCACAAGTCTTCCATCGACCCGCCGCCTCGCCCGACGATCAGCACGTCCGCGTCGCCGACCCGGTTGGCGATCCAGATGGCGCGCACAATCTCGGAAGGGGCTTGACCGCCCTGCACCACTGCCGGGTAGACCGTCACCCGTACGGACGGGAACCGCCTCGCCAGCACGTTCAGGATATCACGGACCGCCGCCCCCCGCGCCGAAGTCACGACGCCGATATGCTTCGGAAGGGTCGGAATCGGTTTCTTCCGCGACTCCTCGAACAACCCCTCCTCGCGGAGTTGGTCGCGCAGCCGTTCAAACGCGATTTGCAACGCGCCCTGTCCGACGGGGAGCAGGCGCGTCGCCTGAATCTGATAGTTGCCGCCTTGCGCGTAGATGGTCAGCGACCCGTGAACGCGGATCAACGCGCCGTTTACGGGGATCATGTGCTGGTGGCGGATCGTCATGTTCTTCCACATGACAACGGGCATCTGAGCGATTTCGTCGCGCAGCGTGAAGTACCAGTGACCCGCCTGAGACTCTCTGAAGTTCGAGACTTCCCCCTCGACCCAAAGAGGCGGGACCGCCTGCTCCAACAGTTCTTGGAGCGCTTGCGTGATCTGATGTACGGCGTAGACGTTGTCCGCCACCGTGCCGTCACTCCAAAGGAAGGGATACCCGTTCGATGGACGACGCCTGCCCCGATTCCGCGTCGATCTCCACGACGACGCCGTTCAACTTCACCCAACCCGACGCGACATCGAACTTCGCGGGCATCTTTGTCGTGAAGCGCGGCATCGAGGATTTCAGATCGACGCCGATGATTCCGTCGTGCGGACCCGTCATCCCCAAATCGGTGATGTACGCCGTCCCGTTCGGCAGAATCTGTTCGTCCGCCGTCTGTACGTGCGTGTGCGTCCCAACAACGAGGCTAACCCGACCGTCGAGAAAACGCCCCATCGCAATCTTCTCGGAGGTCGCCTCGGCGTGCAGATCGACCAAGATCACCTTCGCCTCCGTCGCCAACCGCGCGACATACTCGCCGACAGGTTGAAACGGGTTGTCGTAGTTCATGAAGATGGAGCCGCCGAGATTCAGCACGCCGACGGACACGCCGTTTTTCGCTTCAAAGATCGCCAAGCCGCGTCCTGGCGTTTCCGGCGGCAAGTTGGCGGGGCGAATGACGTTGTCGCATTTCTCAATCTCTTGGACGAACTCTTTTTGGTCCCAAACGTGGTTCCCGGTCGTCATGAAATGGATGCCGAACCGTGTCAACTCATTGACGATCTTCAACGTCAACCCGTGACCCGCCGCCGCGTTCTCCGCGTTCGCCACGACAAGATCGAACCCGCCGTGTCGTTCGACCAGTTTCGGAAGCCCGTCGCGCACCGCCAACCGACCCGGCTTCCCCACAATGTCGCCGATGTACAAAACCTTCACGCAGTCCCCGTTTCATCCGACTTTTCATCGTTCGTGAGACTCAATCTTATCGCAACTCGACGCGGGATACCAACGTGGCGGCTGAGTCCGTCGCGTTGGTGTCGTGTCGAGTTCATACGGCGGATCGTTTACTTCTTATCGAAGAATGCCCGCCGCGTTCGGCGCTCCAAAACTTACGACCATCGCCGAGCGGAGCCGGAACCTTCCCACAGGGAAAGATCGCCCCCTGAGCCCGTGATCCAGTCGGGAGTCAATTCGACGTGATCAATGGTGACGCGATTGTTCGTGAAGGTGATATGCAGGTTGCCGCTGCGGGACTGGATGACGGCGGGGTAGTGAAAACTGCCTTCACCCCATTGGAGATTGCGCCGCGCCGACCACGTTTCGCCGTCGTCTTCACTGATGGCGACGGTGAGGGGGTTGCGGCGACGTTCGGGGTTGTCGTTCCAAACGAGGACGACTCTGCCGTCCGCCAACTTCACCGCGTCGATGGCGGCGTGGGGGCAGGGGAGGTCCGTGACCTCGGCGTCCGACCACGTTTTGCCGCCGTCTTGGGAGACGCTTTTGAGCACGTTCGGATGCTTGCCGGAGGGTCGCAGCAGCGCGAGGATGGAGCCGTCGTCGCGGCGAATGAGCGTCGGGTGTTGGTTCGGTTCGCCGGGAACCGAGCCGATCACGCGCCACGTTGCGCCGTCGTCGTCGCTTTTCCACATCTTCGTATGGGCGTCTTTGTACTCGGTGCCGAAGAGCCATTCGCGGGAACCGAGACGGATCGGCTTCGAGTGCGGGACATGCCCCAACTCCGGCTCGATCATCTCGACATCCGACCACGTGCTTCCGTTGTCGTCGGAATGCTTCATGCGGAGATCGCACGTGACCCATCGGACGCCCGGACCCGCCTTGCCTTCCAGTATGCCGTGCATCGTGCCGTAGACGCAGATGAACCGCCCCGCGTCATTTTGGAAGAAGATCGCGTTGCCTTCGGGTTTTCCGGGGGTGTCCGCAATGTTTTGGAGCGAGGTGAAAGCGTTTGCGCCGGGCGTTCGCCGGGCGATGACGACGGCGGCGTCGGGACGCGCTTCGTCCTCTCCCGCGTAGTAACCGACGATCAGGTCGCCGTTGTTGAGTTCCCACAGGGCGGAACAGTGGCAGCGCGGATACCGATCGCTCGGTTCCGCGACGGCTTCCCACCGGATGATCGACATGATGAACCTCTCGGACGTACTACGTGATCGTGTGTGACGGCGACAACACGATACCGCATCAGTCGATCTGTTGCCACGTCCCGTCGAGAGAGACCCAAAAAGCCGTAATGTCGTGTTCGGGGTAAGAGCGTCGGACTTGTTGAAGCGCGGAGACGAGATCGCGTCGGGTGACGCCAGCGCCGCAGTCGTCATGGGCGGTCAGGACAATCTCGCGGATATTGTGGAGTTTTGTCGCCAGTTTGAGGTGATGGAACAACTCCTG
>JAQBWJ010000351.1 GCA_027625215.1 Candidatus Poribacteria bacterium | reverse complement strand
TGCGGCTCCGCGAGCCCCGACGCGAACGCCCATCCCGCCGCTGCGGTGAGCGCGGTCGCTTTCAACACGGGCTGGAGGTACTCCTTCGCCATGCTGAAATAGCCCTCGAAGCCCATCGACTCGACGACGAGTCCGCGCAGAGGTCCCGCCTTCGCGCTCGCTTTGACAGACTCGACGACGTGCAGGAACGCGCCTCGAACCGAAATGTCTTCGCGTTCGCCGTCCAGTTCGCGCGGGTAGCCGAGCATATTCACGATGCTGAGGACGTACGGGATGATCGCGTAGAAAAAGATATCCGTGTAGCGGCTGCTGACGAACACAAACACCGACGCCAACACGACCGACACGGCGGAGCCGATCTTGCTCCACGAACGGGTTAGCCCGTAGATTTTGGTGCGCTCCGACTCGCGCCCGTTCAGCCGCAACCAAGTGAAGATCATCGATTTGTGTGTGCCGGAGCGGAAGGCGTCGCCGATGGCGTAAAACCACATCGCGCCGAACAGCAGCGCGAGGTTCGACGCGAACCCGAACAGCGTGAAACTGACGATATACGCCGCGAAGCCGAAGATCATCGACTTGCGCCGCCCGAACACGTCGGCAATCGCGCCCGTCGGGATTTCGAGGATGTTGACACACACCTCGCGGAAGGCGATCAACAGTCCGATGGTAAAGAAACTCAACCCCTTTTCCCGCAGGGCGAGAATCAGGAAAGGGTCGAAATACTCTTGGTTCTTGAGGAACCCGTATAGGCAGAATCGAAACAGCATCCGTCGCGTCCTTCAAATCCGGGGGTGATGATCTGAAATGCACCCGCGTCGCGTGATCGGCGCTGCCTCCTCGATGAATGGAAGTCTTCGAGCGGAAGACCGCGAAACAGGATACGCCGAATTCCGTTTCGCCGCAATCGTGAAATCTTCCGTATACTGGCGTAAACTTAACAGGTCGGAGGGATGTGCGGTGACCCGTGAAAACAAACAGACGTTGGTGTCGGTCTGGATCATTGCCATGATCTCTGTGGCGGCGATCAAAGCAGATGTGTCGTCTGTCCAAACCCTATCCGTCGAAGAGATTGCGGCGGCGTTCGCCGAGATTGAGCGCGCAACGACGTACGATGAAATGCGCGACTCCATGTCGACGTTACTGTTTGGTTTTTCAAACATCGCCTATAAGGGCGATGATGCGGCAATTCGGCAATACCTGGCGGGCGCGACGCAACTGACGTTTCACGTCACGCCGGCTGGTCGCTATCCACCCTCACGGTTCTTTGCCGCTGATCTGTTCCGATCCGTTGCGCGCCACACGGAAGTCCTCTCGGATGAGATCGAGGATGATGCGTTCGAAACGCTGCTGGATTGGATGAAACGGGAACCGTACGGCAAACTTCGCGCAAAGATACCGGACATCATCGCAGACTTCGCGCAACCGGGAGTTGTCGAGATGTTGAAGTACTGGGTGACAGACACCGATGGATGGGTAGCACGCGGAGCGTTGAACGGGCTGGGAAGTCTCGGTTCGCACGGAAAGCATTTGGAAGGAATCACTCCATGGCTAATCGAGTACCTCGAAAACCGTCTAAAAATGACAAAACCCGGCACCGACATGCTCGTGTTCGACGCGATGCGGGCGATGAGCAACGTCGATGATTGCCGCGCGCTGCCGGAATTGGAACGGTTAGTCGGCGGTAGTCCCGTGTATCGTCCAACATATGTCGGGGTGCTCAAGCGTATCGCGTTGCGGAATCGCTATCCAAGCCGTGAGGAACCGCTACCGGAGGACGAACTGGACGATGGGGGGGGTATCGGAGAACCCTCTCGCCATCACGAGATCGGAACGCGATCATGCCGAGATGATGTTGGTCGGCATGCTGAACGACCCCGACCACCTCGTGAGGCAGCTCGCGCAGCAAGCGCTGGAAGAAATCGCTCAACGTGACGCCGAGTATGAACGGAGAATAGAATCTCTCCGCCGAACAACGGAATTCAACCTACGCCAGCAAGAGATGTGGAACGGACGGTAGTCGCGTGTCGATTTCACGCGCGAAAAAAGGTGCATCCGTCCACCGTGTATGAGTAGCATCCGGCACTCATCGAAGGAACATCACACCATGCCCATCCCGCTCCAACCGCACCACCTGATGGCGAAACTCGACCACGAACTGCAAGGTCTGTCGGAGGAGCGTCAGATCGCCATCCTGCGTCGCTACCTGAGCGGGGAAATCCCGACAGGTTGGCGCGGACCCTACAAAGTCCTCCGCGACCGACTGCAACGACAGATCGCCCAACTCGAAACGCGCTCGTCCACCAAATCGGCGAGCCATCAGGACACCTTCCACATCCCGCGACAGGGCGACGGGCGCGTCTGCCTGATCGGGGGCGTGAACGTCGGGAAGTCCGCGCTCGTCTCGACGCTGACGGCTGCTCCGGCGGAGGTGGGCGACTACCCCTTCACCACGCAAACGCCGCTGCCGGGGATGCTTCAATACGAGGGCGCGTCGATTCAGGTGCTGGACACCCCCGCGTTCGTGCCGGGACTGGCGGGCGGCGAGGGGTCGGGGCGACGGTTGCTGCATCTGGTGAGCGTGTCGGACGCGGTGTGCGTCGTGATCGACTTGTCGGATGATCCGCTGGCGCAGATGCGGCTCGTGTTGGACGAACTCGCGGCGGTGCGGTGCGAACTGTTGCCGAACGCCGTCTCGACGGAGTTCCGCGCGAAGGGCAAGGGCGGCATCAAGTTCACGGGGTATCCGGTCGGCAGGGAGGATCAGGCGGTCGCGCAGACGCTTCTCTCCCAACGCCATGTGCCGAACGGGGAGGTGTTCGTGCGACGCGCCTTCTCAGCGGACGAACTAATCCGTCAGGTTGAGGGGACGACGCTGCTGCCCGCCGTGATCGCCGCCCACAAGAACGACGCGCCCGACGCCGCCGTCCACCTCGCGCGGCTGCGCGACGCCTTCCCCCAACTCCTCGCTGTCGAGACGAACTTCCTCGATGAGACGGGGCTGCCGGAACTCAAGGCGACGTTGCTGGAGCGACTTGGGTTGGCGCGGCTGTTCATGCTGGAGCGTCCCGATCCCGGCGCGGAGCGCGAGGTGTTCTACGTCACGCGGGGCAGTTCCGTTGAGGACGTGGCGGAGAAGTGGGGGATCGGCGAGCGGTCTACGCCGGTGACGGCGCGGGTGTGGGGAACGTCGGCGCAGCACGACGGGCAGGTCGTCGGCGCGACGCATTTGGTGGCGCAGGACGATGCGGTCTACCTGAAAGCATAAATCTCCTTCAAATACGTTCGTTCCTCTTGCCGTCGATGCAATCCCGCGCTAAATTGGTACACAAATAACCCCTCCGGGGGGATGGGATCAACTCGAAGGAAGAGGTTGTTGGTTTTGGCTGAACACGATCACGGCGACGGTACGCCGACACACGACCATCCGCACACCCACCGTCGCCGCCCGCAGGTGATCGCCCGGCTTGCGCGGATCGAGGGGCATATCCGCAGCATCCGTCAGATGGTCGAATCCGACCGCGACTGTTCCGAAGTCCTGATCCAGATCGCGGCGGTGCGCTCGGCGATCCAGAACGCCGGGAAGGTGATCCTGGAAGATCATTTCGAGTCGTGCATCGTGTCGGCGGCGGCGCGCGGCGATCACGACGAGGCAATCGAAGAGTTCAAAGAGGCGTTCTCGAAACTCGTGTACTGACGTTTAGGGAGTTCCAACCCATGACGACACTCGACGCAACGATCGTGTATCACGAAGGCGGACACGGCATTCTCCACGACCACGATCATCACCACAGCCACGACCACAAGCACCCGCACCACGAGAAGAAGAACCGGGGTCCGCAGATCATCGCTGTGGTCGTCGTTGCGATTGCGGTCGTCGCGTTCGTCGTAACGCGCGTCCTGTAAGCAGGCTTCCAGAATACGAGGAGTCCGATCTCTCATGCAGACGGTTCAGCACGACTTCACATGGCGACGGAGTATTGTCGCAGCGGTATGGAACCGAAAAACGGTGTTCCCGGGATCGTTGCTCGCGTTAACTCTTGTGTCGGTCGTGCCGGGCATCGACGAGCTGTTTCGGATCGATGTCGCGATCCTGCCGATGCTGATCGGCGGCGGTTTCATCACGTATCAAACGGTCGTCGCGACAATTGAGAATCGACGGCTGACCGCCGGAGCGCTCGTCGTGCTCGCCCTCATCGGGACGGCGTACATCGAGGAATACATAGCGGGCGCGGTC
>JAQBWJ010000350.1 GCA_027625215.1 Candidatus Poribacteria bacterium | reverse complement strand
TTCGGGCGACGTACCGGAATCTCTCAAACACAAGCGGCTCATGGGGCTCGACATGGGCGCGTTGGTCGCCGGGACGAAGTTTCGCGGCGAGTTTGAAGACCGCCTGAAAGCCGTCCTCAAAGAGGTCGAAAAGGCGCAGGGACAGGTCGTCCTGTTCATCGACGAGTTGCACACGATTGTGGGCGCGGGCGCGGCGGAGGGCTCGATGGATGCCTCCAACATGCTGAAACCCGCGTTGGCGCGCGGCGAACTCCGCTGCATCGGCGCGACGACACTGGACGAGTACCGCAAGCACGTCGAAAAGGACGCCGCGCTCGAACGCCGCTTTCAGCCTGTCTTGGTAGATGAGCCGTCCGTCGAGGAGACGGTCGCTATCTTGCGCGGGTTGAAGGAGCGGTACGAAGTGCATCACGGGGTGCGGATTCAGGACGCGGCGTTGGTCGCGGCGGCGGCGTTGTCCGACCGCTACATCGCCGACCGCTTCCTCCCCGACAAGGCGGTTGACCTCATTGACGAGGCGGGTTCGCGCCTCCGCATGGAGATCGACAGCGTTCCCGTCGAGATCGACGAGGTAGACCGCCGCATCATCCAACTGCAACTGGAAGAACGCGCCCTCGCCGTCGAGACGGACGCCGCTTCCAAAGACCGCCTCGATAAACTGCAAGGCGAACTCGCCGAACTTGAAGAACAGGCGAGCGAACTGAAACTCCGCTGGTCGAAGGAGAAGGAGGGGATTCAGTCGCAGCGGGAGTTGATGGAGCGGGTTGAACAACTCAAGATCGAGGAGGAACGAGCGGTTCGTCAGGGCGATTTCGACCGCGCGAGCCGCATCAAGTACGGCGAAATCCCCGACCTGGAAAGTCAGTTGGAACGCGCTCAACAAGAAGCGGACGGCGTTCAACCGATGCTGAAAGAGGAAGTCACCGCAGATGATATCGCGGAGGTCGTCGCGACATGGACTGGAATCCCCGTCTCGCGGATGCTCGAAAGCGAAGTGCAGAAACTGATCCACATGGAGGATCGGTTGAAGGCGCTCGTCATCGGGCAGGACGCCGCCGTTGAATCCGTCTCAAACGCGATCCGCCGCGCCCGCGCGGGCTTGCAGGACGCGAGCCGCCCCATCGGTTCATTCATCTTCTTGGGTCCGACGGGCGTTGGCAAAACCGAGTTGGCGAAGCGTTTGGCGGAATTCATGTTCGATTCGCAGGACGCGATAATCCGTATCGACATGAGCGAGTACATGGAGCAGCACGCCGTCGCGCGTCTGATCGGCGCGCCGCCGGGCTACGTCGGCTACGACGAGGGCGGACAACTGACGGAAGCGGTGCGCCGTCGCCCCTACTCGGTCGTCCTGTTCGACGAGATCGAGAAGGCGCACAAGGACGTGTTCAACACGCTCCTGCAAGTGCTGGACGACGGGCGCATGACGGACGGCAAAGGGCGCACCGTCGATTTCCGCCACACGGTGATCATCATGACCTCAAACGTCGGCAGCCACTGGTTGCAGACGGCGGACGACGTTTCAAGCGTCCGCGAGAAGGTGATGGACGAGTTGCGCCACAGTTTCCGACCGGAGTTCCTCAACCGAATCGACGACACGATCCTGTTCAACCGTCTGTCTCAACAGGTGATCGGCGAGATTGTCGATCTGCAGTTCGCGGACTTGGCGAAGCGCGTCGCGGGTCGCCACTTGACGTTGACGCTTTCGGAGTCGGGGCGGCGTTGGCTCGGCGTGAACGGGTACGATCCGGTGTACGGGGCGCGTCCGTTGCGACGGCTGTTCCAGCGCGCCGTGCTTGACCCGTTGGCGATCCGCCTGTTGGAGGGCGAATTCAAGGACGGCGACACCTTGCTGATCGACGCGAACGATGACGGAATTGTGTTCGCCAAACAATAAGGCGCGACCGTGTTCTCAACCTGGTGTTGACAATCAGCGTTTTCACAACCGTCTAAGCGGAGGAAGCCGACCCCTTCCCCTTGCGGGGGAAGGTTGGGATGGGGGTTCGTAGAATATGAAAACGAGTTGAGAACACCGGCGCGACGATTCGGTCAGATCATCTCCCGCTCGATAAGGAAATCGCCGACCAGTTGCGCGTACTCCACCTCGCCCGCTTGTGAGAGGTGGATTTTGTCCTGCGACAACAAACTGCCCAACGGGACGCCGTTTCTCCCGTAGAGCGCGTGCAGGTCAAGCAACGGCGCGTCCAACTGCGCGGCGATTTCGCGCGTGACGACATTGTAGCGGCGACTGTTCCACTCGTACGAGTGACCGTTTGCCCTCACATCGAAGATGAGCGTCGGGTGGTTTGCGATGTAGGCGATCTTCGCCCCTGTCTTCTCGCGGACCGACTCGCCGATGCGGATTTGGTTCTCGCGGAAAGTGTCGAGTTTCGTGCGCGGATTGCCGCCTTCAACGATGTTGCAGTCGTTGAAGCCGAACTCGATCACAACGACGTTCGGATGATGGGCAAATACGTCCGCATCGATCCGCGACAGACCTTGAGCCGTCGTATGACCGCCGATGCCGGAGTTCACGACGGAACAGGCGTGTCCGTCCTTTTCCAACCGCTGTTCGAGAAGGTGCGTCCACTTTTGGTTGTCCGCTTTGTCGGCGGCGTGGGTAATCGAATCGCCGAATGCGACGATGGTAAACGGATTCATGCGTTCTCGCCTTGCTGAGAGCGTCGGAGTTGTTCTAGTTCACGGGTTAAGATGATGCGGAGCAATCGTCCCGTCACGACTTTTTCTTCGCCTTCTCGGAGCGTCTGGGGGTTGAGGAACAGTCCGTTCGGTTCCGGCGTCGGCGCGAGTTCGATGCGCGGAGTCTCGTCGCGGAGCGCCCGCCGAATCTCATTCCGCGTGATGCCCAACTTCTGTTCGTCTATCAATATCTTGGCTCGCGGCATCGGCTGACCCGCTTCGGACGGGAAATCGCGCGTCGCGGTGACGCTTTGGGCGCGAGACAGTTCGTCGATGACATACGCCACGACTCGCTCGTACTCGGCAATCACCGCGTCGTGGTCGAGGCTGATGTAATGCTTCACGGCGGCGTAGATGCCCGCGAGCTCCTCTTTCCCAACTTTGAACGGTCGCCCGATAAACACATTGGGGCTCGCTTGAAACGCGCAAGCGTCGATCAAGTCCTTCCGCCCAAGAATCAGCCCCGTTGATTGAGGCCCACTCAACCCTTTCCCACCGCTGAAGATGGCGATGTCCGCGCCGAGTTGCTTCGTGAAGTGGAACAGGTTTTCGACGGGAGGCAGTTGCGCGGCGGCATCGACAATGACAGGGACGCCGTGATCGTGCGCGACGCGGATCACATCGGGGATCGGGATCATGCCGTGAGGCCCATCGCCCTTCGGAACGATGAACACGGCGGCGGTGCGGTCGTTGATCGCGCCTTCCAGTTCCTCGACAACAGCGAAATCTTCCGTCCCGATGGAGACGATTTTCCCACCCGCCGCCTGAATGCCGAACTCATGCGCGACGAACGCGCAGTGTTGAACGATCACCTCGTTTTTCATGCCGTCCGTGTTGGGCAGTCTCGCGCGTTTGGCGGGGTCTAACCCGGTCATGCAGGCGGCGACGCTGAGGACGACCCCCGCGTTCGCGCCCGTTGTCACGAAGGCGGCTTCATTCAACGTCATCGCGGCGATCTCCTCGCCGACGCGCCGTTGAAACTCCGCCATGTCGACAAACGCGCTAGCCGCTTCCATCATCGCGGCAAGAACGGGGCGCGGCATCAGCGAACCGCCCAGACTGGTCAGCGTCGCGTCCGCATTGATGATGCGTTTCAGACCGAGTTCGTCGTAAATGCTCATGGGTTGATTGCTCGTTTACTCGTCGTGGGTCGGGTCGAAAGAGGCTTCGTACATCGCGCGGAAATCGCTTTCGGTGCAGGGGCGCGGGTTCGTCAAGTGAAGGTCGTCGCGGGCGGCTTCGGCGGCGAGTCTAGGGATCAGGTTCGCGTCGATGTTCGCGGCGGATAGCGACATGGGGATATCCAACGCCTCGAAGAACCGCCGAACGGCGACAATACCCGCGCGCGCCGCTTCTTCTTCATTCATTTGGCGCGTTTCAACGCCCATCGCCTCTGCGATCAACGCGAGCCGACCCATCGTCACGGGCAAGTTGAACTCCATGACGGCGGGCAGCACAATCGCGTTCGCCAAGCCATGCGCGATTTCGGCTCGGTCCGAAAGTGGATTTGCCAACGAGTGAGCCGCCCCTCCGCC
>JAQBWJ010000349.1 GCA_027625215.1 Candidatus Poribacteria bacterium | reverse complement strand
GAGCCGTTGTCCCACTCGGCGACGGCGGCGCGCGGTTCCATCGGAACGTGCTGGATGTACGCGACGTGATAGATCGCGCGGATCGCGTCGTCGGGGAGTTGTCGCGGGGCTTCGCGTTTGGCGTGTTCGGCGAGGTGGTCGAACAACTCGTCGCTCGACGGCGTCGGATGCGACTCCCATGTCGTCTTCTTCGCAATCGCCTCGACCGCCACCTTCGCCTCGAACGAACTCGCCGCGACGCAACCGATGAAGTCGCGCTCCTTCACGACGGTGACGCCCTCCATCGCCTCCGCTTCGGATGTGTCGACCCCCACAAGCGATCCCTTGAAGTACGGCGAACGCAACACCGCGCCGTAGAGCATGTCGGGGCGTCGAATGTCGGACGGGTAGTGGTGTTGCCCGGTGACGATCTCCCGCTTGTTCGGCTTCGGCATCGACGCGCCGAGGATCTTCCACTCGCGGACGGGGGTGATCGCCGCGTCGCTCGTCGTTTCAGACTCGAATGTCGCTTCGATGTCCTTCGTCGCCGCGAGTTCGGCGTACGTCATCGTTCGCCCCGATGAGGCGTGGTTCACCGCGCCGTCATCGACCGACACCTCGTCGCGCGCGACGCCCCACTGACGCGCGACGGCGTTCGCCATCAGTTCGCGCGCGGTGGAACAGGCGGATCGCACGGCGGGGATGGTGCTCGGCGTGGTGCGGCTGCCGAACGTGCCGCCGTCGTCGGGGGTGAGGGAGGTGTCCGCCATGATGAGCCGCACCGACTCGAACGGCACGCGGAGCTCTTCAGCCGCCGCTTGCGCGATCTGTCGGCGGGAGCCTTGCCCCACTTCGACCTTGCCCGTCATCACGGTGATGATTCCGTCCTGCCCGACGTGCAGCCGCGCCCCGACAGGCAACCCGCGTCGCCCCTGAGCCTGCGCCTGCGCCCGCGTCACATCCGCGTTCACGAGGATAATCAGTCCCGCGCCAAGCGTTTGGAGAAAATCGCGTCGTGTCAGTTCCGCTGTCATCGCGCGCTCACCTCCGCGTTTGATCCCGCGACCCGTTCAATCGCTTCGACAATCTTCGGATAGCCGCAGCACCGACAGATGTTGCCGTTCATCTGCGCGACGATCTGCTCGCGCGACGGCTTTGGCGTGCGGTTCAACAATGCGACCGCCGAGAGGATCATGCCGGGAACGCAGTAGCCGCATTGCATCGCCTCCACGTCCAAAAACGCCTGTTGAACGGGGTGAAGCGCGTCGCCCTGACCCAACCCCTCAATCGTCGTGACGGACTTCCCCTCAGCCTGAGAAATCGGGGTGATGCACGAGTGCAGCGGGCGTCCGTCCACGAGCACGGTGCACGCGCCGCACGCGCCCTCGCCGCAGCCGTACTTCGCGCCCGTCAGCCCCAACGTCTCTCGCAACACGTCGAGCAGCGGTCGGTCGGGGTGAGTCGTCACCGTCTGTTTTGACGAGTTCACCGTCAGCGTGATGTTTGTGGGCATTTTGTGGAAGTCCTCCTCGTGCGCGAATCCGATCAATCTCAAAAATGGGCGATGCGGTTGTTCCCCGTACCATACCTCATTTCGCCCCCGACACAAAACCAAAATCGGATCGCTGTACCGAGTCGATTGTTACACACATCTCGTAATTGACTCCGCGCGATGTTCGATCTACATTACGGCATCCCCCGTTTTTTTCAACGCTCGCGTCTCGACAAACAAATCGCGCTACCGAAAGAGAGGCAGCCATGTACGGAAAAATCGGAATCGGTGTGTTGGCGATGGCGTTGGTGGTTCACGGCGCGTTCGGCGCGTCGCTCGTTGCCGCGTGGGACTTCAACGAAGGCAGCGGCGGCACTCTCACCGACCGCACCGGGAACGGGCATGACGGAGAAATCTCCGGCGCAACGTGGGTGAGAGGCAAATTCGGCGACGCGCTCAACTTCGACGGCGCGAGCAACTACGTGTTCGTGCCGCACGACGAGGCGCTCAACCTCGCGGAGTTCTCCATCGGCATGTGGATGAACATCGACTCGTTCAATGTCGGTCTGCCCTGCCTGTTCCAGAAGTGGGAGGACGGCACGAACAAGCGCCAATACCTCATCACGATCTACAACGAAGGCGGTTGGGGCGTCCGTTGGTACACCTCGACCAACGGCGTCGATTTCCCCGCGATACAGGGCAAAATCATCCTCGACTCCGGCGAGTGGATCCACGTCGTCACGACGTACGACGGCTCGAAGCAGTCCGTCTACATCAACGGCGTGTTCGATAAGGCGGGCGATCAGGCGGGCGGCGTCTTCGCGTCCGACGTTGCGATGATGATCGGCGGGTACGGACCCGCGTCTCCGGTGAAGTTCGGCGACAACCGCCACTTCGCCGGGTCGCTCGACGACATCTTCCTGTGGGACGGTATCGTGTCGGACGACGAGATCGCCCAAATGATCACCGGCGTCACGCTGGCGGTCGAGGCGCAGGGCAAGGTCGCGTCCGTCTGGGGCGAACTCAAGAGCCGTTGACGCATTCCCCACCTTCAAGAAAACACATCGCCGCGATTTTTCGCACGAGGAAAAGTCGCGGCGGTCTTTTGCGCTCCGAAACCCTCATCGCCCCACAAAGCACTTGCGGTTTGTCCCCGATTGGTGTCACTTTAACCACCCGGAACGCCGTTCAGGACGGCATTCGTTCATCTTTTCGAGGGAACAGGCACGGTTGGAAAAAGTCCGCTATCGCCAGTACGCGCAACTGCTCTCCGTCTACCTGAAACCGCACTGGGTCCGTGTTGTCGCGTTGGCGATCTTCATGTTCGCGGGGATCGCATTGAACCTCGCCAACCCGCAGATCATGCGCTTCTTCATCGACACCGCGCTCGCGGGCGGCGCGATGAAAACGCTCGTCTGGGCGGCGGTGATCTACCTTGTGCTGGGTTTCGCGCGGCAGGGCGTCTCGCTGGCGAGCTCCTACTTCGGGCAGGATGTCGGCTGGCGCGCGACGAATCAGATGCGAAACGACCTCGCCGCCCACACCCTTGACCTCGACATGACCTTCCACAACCAACACACGCCCGGCGAAATGGTCGAGCGCGTGGACGGAGACACGACGACCCTCTCCAACCTGTTCTCGCAGTTCGTCGTGCAGATTTTGGGGAACGCGATCTTCCTCGTCGGCGTGTTGGGGTTCGTCTTTCGGGAAGACTGGCGCATCGGCGCGGCGCTGACGGCGTTTTCCGTCGTCGCGCTCGTCATCTACAACCTGACGCGCAACATCGCCGTGCCGCTCTACGCGGCGGAGCGAGAAGGCTTCTCCCGACTCTACGGCTTCCTCGAGGAACGGCTCATCGGCATCGAAGACCTCCGCACCAACGGCGCGACCGCCTACACCACCGACCGCTTCTACGAGGTGAACAACGATGTCTACAACCGCGTCCTCAAAACGGAGGTGATGGGCGAGTTCCTCCGCTCGATCAGCGGCGCCCTGTTCATCATGGGCAACGCGATTGCGATGGGCTTCGGCATCTGGCTCTACCGGAACGGCACGTTCACCATCGGCGCGGTCTACCTCGTCTTCAACTACACGTCGATGCTGCGGCGACCGCTCCAAGACATCAGTCGCCAAATCAACGACCTCCAGCGCGCGACGGCGGGCATGCGCCGCATCGAAGAACTGTACTCGACGGTTTCGAGCGTCGAGGACGGCGATCAATCGCTGCCCGACACGCCGCTCTCCGTCGAGTTCGACCACCTCACCTTCGGCTACTCGCCAGACGATCCCGTGTTGAAAGACGTGACGTTCGAGCTCGGCGCGAACCGCGTCGTCGGGCTGTTGGGGCGAACGGGCAGCGGCAAAACGACGATCACCCGACTCCTCTTCCGCCTGTACGACCCGCAGCAGGGCGAAATCCGGCTCGGCGACACGCCCATCCGCAAACTGCAACTCGACAGCCTCCGCGAACGCATCGCCCTCGTCACCCAAGACGTGCAGGTGTTCCGCGCGACGGTGCGCGAAAACCTCGCCCTGTTCAACCCGAACCTGCCGGACCAACGAATTTTGGACACGATTGAACGGCTTGGACTGACCGTATGGTTCGACTCGCTCGACAACGGGCTGGACACGGTGATCGCGGCGGACGGACTGTCGGCGGGCGAGGCGCAACTGCTCGCGTTCGGGCGCGTCTTCCTGAAAGACCCGTCTATCGTCATTCTGGACGAACCCTCCTCCCGACTCGACCCCGCGACCGAGCAGCGCA
>JAQBWJ010000348.1 GCA_027625215.1 Candidatus Poribacteria bacterium | reverse complement strand
CGTTGAGGGGAGATTTCTTCTCCGGTGGGTTGATCGGACGGAATGACCTCTTGATGGGTTCGCCGTTACCGATCAAAGATCGTGGTCAATTTGACGGTTGTTGCCGTGGTTTCGTTGCTTTCGTTCGTTGCGGAGCCGTTAAGACGTTTCGGTTGGGCGCACCATCCACGCTGTTTACACGCGAACACACACTCGAAAGGGAGTCATAACGGGGGTAAGACGTACTGTTGTGTTACGGGATAGAAGCCTTCACAAGACAAGAGCCGCGATCATTCAAAAATGGGATCTCAACGGAGGCGTAGCGGAAACGTGCAGCGGAATGGCGTTCGCTAAGTATTATACAATTCCACTTGAAAACTGTCAAGCGGGAATTACGCGCCGCGCCGGAACCGCCGTATACGCGCACGCCGCCAACACGATTGTACCACCTACGATCATACGGGCATCCATCGTTTCATGAAAAAACAGCGCGCCGCATAAAACGTTGCCGACCGGAACGAGAAACCCGATCAACGCGCCTTCCGCGCCGCCAACGTGCTTGAATGCGTACGTCATCAGGAGTTGTCCGATGGTTGCAACGACACCGATGGAGACAAGGATGACGATCACGCGCGGTTGGATCGGCAGCGGCTGAGACATCGCCGGATACGCGACCATCGCCAACCCGAAGATCGACTGCGAGAAGTAGATGACGAACGACGAGTCCGTCTCGCGCAGTTTCTTGATGGTCAGCACGGCGAACCCGGCGGTCATGCCGCCGGACAGGGCGACCAGATCGTTCAATGTGACGCCGTTGAAACCGGAGTCGGGGACGATTAGCAGGTAGAGTCCCGCGAACGCGACGGCTCCGGCGACCCATACGTTGGCGCGGACGCGCTCCCGAATGAGCAGCGGCGCAAACATTCCCGCCCATAACGGATAGGTATGGTTGAGGATCGTCCCTTTGGCGAGCCCAATGGTGGAGATACCGTAAAAGTATGCGGCAACCGAGAATCCGCCCAACAACCCGCGCGCGATGAACCACCGCACGTTGACGACGCGCAACTTCCGCCGCGAAATCACCCCGTACAAAATGACGAGCGTGACACCGATCACGAACCGAGCGAATGAGGCGTGATAGGTCGTCACGCCGGGAAACTCTTTGGCGACACGCACGAGAATGCTCATCACCGACAGCACGACGGACGACGACGCCATCACCATGAAGCCGTACGTGCGTGTGGACGCTTGCTCGGTCGGTGTCGGCTCGCTCTCGCGCACGCGAATTCTCCACGTCGGTAATTTGAGATCGGCAAGGGGGTGGAATGGACTCAATAGTATCGGGTATTCCGTTGTTGGGAAGGCGAAATTGCCGCGAACCGCCACGACATGATAGGATGTGTTCAACTATGGACGCCGTCTTTGATTCTCGAAACCCCAAACGAGCCCCCACGCAACCATGTCGGACGACTCATTGGACGCAAAACCCGTCGATCTCTCCATCGTCCTCCCCGTCTTCGAGGAGCGCGAAAACCTGCGCGAACTCCATCGCCAGATACGGTCGGAACTAGACAACCTGCGGTATCGCTCGGAGATCGTGTTTGTCGATGACGGCTCGAAAGACGGCTCGGACGCCGTGCTGCGGGAGATCGCCGCCGGGGACGAGTCGGTGCGCGTCGTGCGATTTCGGCGCAACTTCGGGCAGACGGCGGCGATGAGCGCGGGTTTCGATCACGCGCTGGGCAACATCATCGTTACGCTCGACGCCGACTTACAGAACGACCCCGCCGACATCGGGCGGCTTGTCGAAAAGTTGAACGAGGGATACGACGTGGTGAGCGGCTGGCGAAAGAACCGTCAGGACGCCTTCATCCTCCGCAAAATCCCGTCCATGCTGGCAAACCGCCTGATTCGACGGATGACGGGCGTTCACATCCACGATTTCGGCTGCACGTTGAAGGCGTACCGGCGCGAAGTTGTCGAGAACATCCGGCTGTACGGCGAGATGCACCGCTTCATCCCCGCGCTGGCGCATTGGATCGGCGCGGATATCGCCGAAATGCCCGTCAATCACCGCGCGCGGACGTGGGGGCGTTCCAAGTACGGCATCTCGCGGACGCTTCGCGTACTCCTCGACCTCATCACGATCCGCTTTTTGATGAACTTCTCAACGCGCCCGATACAGGTGTTCGGGCGGGTCGGAATCTATGCCGGGCTTGTGGGGACGGGGATTTGCGCGTGGTTGTCGGTTGGGAAATTCATCGCGCCTGAGCGCTATTCTCTGCTTGATCGGATGCCGATGTTGCTGTTGGGGATTCTGTTGATCCTCGTCGGCGTGCAGTTTGTGACGATGGGGCTCTTGGGTGAACTGATGACGCGCACCTACCACGAGTCGCAGGATAAACCGATCTACGTCGTGCGCGAAGTGATCAACGGCAAGTCGCGCCAACCGCGACCGTTGGGCGAGTAGGTGAGGCTGACGTGCAGAAAATCGTCACCATCGGCGCGATAGGGTTTGATCGAGACACGTTTCTCGCCGCGTTGAAGTCCGCCCACGTCGATACATTCTGCGACCTGCGCGCGCGACGGATGGTGCGAGGCTCCCAATACGCCTTTGCCAACAGCCTGCGACTTCAAACACTTCTCGAAGAAAACGGAATCCGGTACCGACACTTCCCCGACCTCGCCCCGTCGCAAGAAACCCGCGACGCGCAGGCTGCCGAAGACGCCGATCAAGGCATCGCCCGTCGGCAGCGAAGTTCGCTCGGCGACGCCTTCATCAATGCGTACCGCAACGAAATCTTGTGGAAGTTCGACCCGCACGCCTTCCTCACCCAGATCGGGACAGACGCGCGCGTGGTCGCGCTGTTTTGTGTCGAACGGGAGCCATCCGCCTGTCATCGGTCGCTGCTAGCCGCAACGCTTGAAAACTTGCTCAAAATCGAGACCCATCATCTCGTTCCCGCCGTCGAATAAGCGGCTCGTCAGACGTTTGTGGGTACGTCGAGATTCTCACGTCGCCTCTTGTGATGGTTCCTGAAAACGACACGGAGTTGGTTGACTGTTCAGGAACTTATATCGACCTGCTTAGTTCAGGAAGTCGAAAAGCCGATTGAGTTTCATCCGATGGGCAAGTGAGTACGAACAAGCCCCTTCCCCCTGCGGGGGAAGGTTGGGAAGGGGGTTCTCGCCAACGCCGCTCAAACTCAACCCGATTAACGACTTCAAGCATCAGTACGCGGGAGCCTTCTCAAACGGCGGCGCGGGCTTCTCATCGACATAGGGCGGGTCGTACGGCTCGCCGGGGAAGGGGCACGGTTGCCCGTCGCGCATCGCCCAGAGGTATCGCCAACGGCGGGCGGACTGCGCGAAACCGAGTTGACTCCACACGGCGGCGGTGGCGATGCGTCTGCGGTCGCTTGGGTTGGGCGGCGAATAGTGCCACAAGTTCGAGTGCCAGAAAACGGCGTCTCCCGGTTCCAACTCGATATGGTCCACGTCAACGCCCGCGACGAGTTCGCGCGGCAGTTCTCCGTGAATACTGTCCTCGTACGCGATATGCGGGACAACCTCGCCCAAATGCGAGCCACGAACGAACTGCATGCACCCGTTCTCCCGCGTCGCCGGATCGAGCGCGACCCAACCGTTCGCGGCGGTGTGATCCGTGTCGCGCCATAGCCCGATGTCTTGATGCCAAGGCGTCGCGCCGCCGACCTTCGCCGGTTTCAGGAAGACGGAATCAAACTTCAACAAGGCGTCTTTGCCCGTGAAGTAGCGGACGATTTCAAGCACGTCCGGGTTTGTCAACCACCCGTCCCAAATCGCTTCGGTGTGGCGACCCATCTGCCCCAACTTGCGGATGTTCGTCGGGTCGTACGGCAGATCGGATTTACCACGCGCGAAACTCTCTTGATCTAAATTGCCCTTGCCTTCGACAGGCGAGTTCAGGAAATCGAGGATCGTACGCCGGATGGACGCGACCGTCGCGAGGTCGAGCAATCTCGGCACGACGAAATAGCCTTGCGCCGCGAGCGCGGTTTTCCACTCGTCGCGTATGGTCGGCATCGCCCACCCTGTCTGGATTGCTGTTTGTCGCGGTGGCGTTTGAGGGTTCACCGTCGCTCGTCTTCACGGTATCATGATTTCAGACCACAGTGAACTCCTGCCGACCAACTCGAAATGGACGCCGATGGACACCCACGACGCCCTTTACCACATGCTTCGCAACATCGTTGCCATCGCGTTGATCGCGTTGGCGATT
>JAQBWJ010000347.1 GCA_027625215.1 Candidatus Poribacteria bacterium | reverse complement strand
GATTTCGCGGAGGTAAAGCCAATCGGAATCGGGATCGGTCAACCCGTCGCGCCATTCGTTGTCGGCGCGAATCCAACGCGCCGTCGGGAACGACGGGTTCGCCACTTTGAATCGCCGTCTCATCGACGCCTCCGTATAGATGATGCCGAAGCCGATCACACGGTCGATCAACTCATACCGTTCCAACATCTCGCAGACGCGGTGTTCAACGCCTTCTCGGGTTGGTTTGAAGTCAAGCGCGATCAGAGTTTGATCGTTCTTGCGCTCCGACGCGAGCGAGAGCGTGTCGTCTAACGTTGGGACTCGTTGCCCGGCAAACGCAGGGTCGAACCACGCGCCCGCGTCGAATCGACGCAGTTCATCGAACGGGGTGGCGTTGAGTTCGCCGGAGCCGTCCGTTGTGCGATCAAGCGTCGTGTCGTGGAGGAGAACGAGTTCGTTGTCGGCGGTTTCGCGCACATCCACCTCGAAACCGAGTCGGAGATCAAGCGCGGCGGCGTATGCTGCGAGCGTATTCTCCGGCGCGTGGGCGTTCAGTCCGCGATGGGCGATGATGATCGGGGTTGTCATGTTGTGGCGGCTCGCTCCGGATGAATGAAAGCGCGTTTGAGCCAGACGGTACATCGGTTTGATGGGGACGACAAGCGTAAGCAACACGCATCGGTGGTTGTTGGTTATATAGAACACGATTCGCGCGATTCCGCCTCTCTCCTCACAAAATAGTGTTAACCGCCGAGATGTTTTCAACGTTAGGTATAGTGACGCCCTATTATGTTGTCGATGTCCGACGGGATGGCGATTCTTTCGCAAAATTGGCAACGGCGGAACTTTCGGCGTATAATTAGGGTACGAATACTCAAGGAAGTCGGCATTTTCGCCGATAGAACGATTGAGTAAATGTGCAAGGGTTCCGGTGATTTTTGACGAGGAACGGGACAATGACTCCGTTAAATCCTCATCTCATTAACTTGTTGTCGGTGCGGGAAAAGCAGAAGCTTGAGTCCACGCGCGAGATGAAGCCGTCTGTACCGCCGGGCGCGAAGTCGTTTACGGAGACGCTGGAAGAATCCATCGCCGCCGGAAAAACGGCTCCGTCGAGCGAGTCGTCCTTTTCGGACGCGGTGAAATTGGCGCAGGATGACGCCGCGCGGCAGATACCCGAACAGATTCGAAACGCCGCAGCGCCGAGATTGAGTTCCGCGCAGGTGATGAACCCGAAGAATCTGCTCAATCGCTTCATCATCGAGCAAGACCTGTTGATCGCGGCTCAACGTTTGCCGGACGCTCGCTATCGGATAAACCCGGATGACGATACCTCCGGCGAAGCTGAAGTTGCGGCGAACATTCAACCGATTGACTGACGATTACGACACTCGAACTTGGGAAACGCCTCTCCGTCAAACTAAGATGGAGAGGCGTTTTCGCGTTGAATTGAGGAGATTTGCCATGCCGAAAGCAAGATGGAACGGCGTTGTGATTGCCGAAAGCGATCAAACGGAGGTTGTTGAAGGGAACCACTATTTCCCGCCGGGTACCATTCGATCCGACTTCTTCAAATCGAGCGACACGCGCACGTTCTGCGGGTGGAAGGGCGAAGCGAGTTACTTCAATGTCGTGGTCGATGGCGACGTGAACGAAGATGCGGCGTGGTTCTATCCCGACCCGAAGCCAGCCGCAGGGAACATCAAAGGGTATGTCGCGTTTTGGCGCGGGGTTGAGGTGGAGGATTGAGACAAAAATGGGAACGCGTCGCCGCAAGAGAACTAACGGCGCCGCGGTCCCGAGTCTCAAACGCCAACGGGTCAGAACTCCCAACCCGTAACGGCGATGATCTTCGCGGCGGGAAGTTCGGAAGGCTTGATCAACGGGGCGATGTCAACGTGCATCTGTGCGAGCGGGCGGAACTGAATGCTCGGACCGATGTACAGGTCTGTCGACGTTTCACCGCCCTCGAATTCGGCTTTGAACTCCAATTCGGCGCCGATTGAGAACTTTTCGTCTTTCACGGTATAACTCAAACCGAGCGTCCCGGCAGTCTCGATCACGTCTTCTCCGAAGGGCTTCTCGATGACGGCGTTCGCGCCCCAATGCACCCCTGTCGCCAGTTCATCGGCAAGCAGTAGCTTCGCTTCGAGCTTGTCGCTGGAGTTGCCCTTGCAGTACTCGAAATAGAGCGTCGGGTTCGCGGGAATCGCGCCCCATTTCGCTAACGCCCACCGGAGTTCGATCTTTTCCTCACCGATCAGTGTGACATCACCGTCTTCCGAGTACTCCTTCACGGGAACGAAATAGAGATCGAGTTGGAATCGATGGGGCAGACCCATTTCGACTTCGTACTGTGTTTCGATCTCGGCGATGTCGCCGTCATCGTTCAGGATGGGATGAACCAGTACTCGAATTCGAACTGTCCTTCGGGACGAACGTAGACGCGCGTGCGTCCGAAGCGTCGGCTCGCCGACCAACGCGGCTGCTCGTAGGTGCCGATTCGATCTTCTTCACGCAGTTCGGAACGCTCGCCCGCCACAACGACGGCAGGGAGTTCCCACGACCGCAGTTTGTGCTGCGGGGATTCCTGCGTCATTTCTTCGCTGGATTCATTCGACCGTTTGTCCGCCGGGTTCGCAATTTGGGCGGATGCGACGAGTGTCGCCATACAGAAGATTCCGGTGATCGCAAACGTACGTTTCATCCGTTGCTCCATTCAAATGAAATCGGTGCGCCGCCGATTGAGCAATCAGCGTGCCACTATTTTCTTCGTGGTGAAGGGCGTCGATAGGGGTATTCTAACGAGATGAATGGAGTGATTTGACCTAAAGTTGGACAGTATCGCCCACATTTGGGTCAGGCGCAGGGAGCGTTATGTGAGCGGAATGTCGAACAGGTCGGCGAGCAGGCGGAGCTTTGTTGCGTCGGCGGGATCGTTGATGTCGAGCCGTTTCATGGCGAGGGTCGGCTCGTGCAGGAATTTGGCAAGCAGACGACGTGAGGCTTCATCGACTGCGGCATATTCGTCGTCCGACAGCCGTGCGCGCAGGCGGACGAGCTCTTCCTGACGCTGCTTTTCAAACCGTTGTCGGAACGCCGTCACCGTCTTCGCCAACGGCAGCGACGTGTGCCACTGCGCGAGTTGATCGGTTTCCTGTTGAATGATCGCTTCGGCGTTGGGAACTTCGGTGCGTCGTCGCGTCAGATTCGCCTCGATGGTGCCGCGCAGGTCGTCCATCGCGTAGAGGCGCACGTTCGGCAGGTCGCCGACGGAAGGCTCGACGTTGCGAGGGTGTCCCAAGTCGATGACGAGGAAGGGGTGTCCGTCTTCAGTATTGTCGCGTTTGGCGATGCGTTCCAGATGCTGAGGAGTCAGCAGTGGCGTTTTGGATGCGCTCGCGCAGACGACTGCGTCGCACTGTTCGAGGCAGTCCGTCATTTCGTCGTAAAAGACGGGCACTGCGGCGAATCGCTCCGCCATCGAGGTGGCGCGTTCCGCCGTGCGGCTGGCGATGTAGAATCGTCCGAACGTCCCATGACCTAGATACTGGGCGACCTGTTCGCCGATTTCTCCTGTGCCGAGGAGCATGACACGGCGTTCTCTTAGAGGTGACAGACGTTGGCGCAGTAGGTCGAACGTCGCAGAAGCCAACGAGACGGAGCCGACGCCAATCGCGGTGTCGGTGCGGACGCGCTTGGCGACCTGCAACCCGCGTTTGAACACCTCGTTGAAGAAGATGCCGGTGGAGTCCGCGTCGCGCGCCGTTTCAATCGCCTGTTTCACCTGACCCAAGATTTCCGGTTCGCCCAGCACCATCGAATCGAGCCCGCTGGCGACGCGGAACAGGTGGGTGATCGCGTGGCGGTTATGGTGTTCGTACCAGTATTCGGGGCGATTCGGCGTATCGTCGCCAATGAAGCGGCAGATGGCGCGGTCGGCGATGTCTCTGAGTTCGTCGGGCGGGTTTCCGGCGACGTAGAACTCGGTGCGGTTGCAGGTGGCGATGACGAACGCCTCCTGGGCGCCCTCTGCCGACAGCACGTCCAGCACGGAGGCGAGTTGATCGCCCTCAAACGCGAACCGCTCGCGGACGCCGACGGGTGCCGTGTTGTGATTGATCCCTTTGACGTAGCAGTGCACCGGACGAAACTCCGCTAATAAACCCATGTCATTCTGAACGAAGTGAAGAATCCCGGAAAGCCCAAACGTCAGCGTTTCGAGGTTCCGTCAATAGGTGTGTAAATTCAATCGGCGGC
>JAQBWJ010000346.1 GCA_027625215.1 Candidatus Poribacteria bacterium | reverse complement strand
CACGGCGCCCAAAAATCTACGAGTACCGGGAGATCGCTTTGAAGCACGTCGGTGTCGAACGACGCTTCCGAGATTTCATGAACGTCCGCCATTTGGGGAGATTCCCTTCACATGTTGCGGTCACTATAAGTAAAGCCGAGCCGTCTTCTTCCGAACGATTTATAGCAATGTTCGTGCCATCACAGAATAAGGCGTCCGTGTCCTTCAGGTCTTCATAGTATGACCGATTTCGGTTTCGTTTGTCGAATGGTTCTCCGCCGGAAACGCGCGGACGCAACCTCTAGCGACATGAAACGAGGGTGGTGGCGTCCATAAATGCCTATGCAGTAAGGGTTTTCGGATTTCGCGTCGCTTGCATGTTGCATCGCCCCGTCGAGGTGGCGTCGTCGTTCAATCCGATCTTCACCACCTAATTAGATCGTCTTAAGTTCCTGAACAGTCAACCAACCCCGTGTCATTCTGAGGAGCCTCGCGCAGGAGGCGACGTGAGAATCTCGGTGTTTCCACTAACTTCTGACGACCCACTTAATAACGGTTTTTCGGGTCGATATACGACATTCGGGTTCCTTTTTTTGGTAATCAGGTTGAGGATAAGGTCGTTACTCCGAGCGGGCGCGGGACGTATTTCGGAGGGAAGGTGACGCGGAGGCGCCCGCCGTCACGCCACCTTCCCGCTGTCGTCTCACACACGTTAAATAGAGAGGCAATTTGAGCGATGAACATTGCGATGACGAGCGTCTTTGTCGATAACCCGCTTGCCGCCTTCAAGTTCTATACGGAGGTGTTGGGGTTTGTTGAAAAACTGTATATGCCGGAGATGGCGCTGGCGATTGTCGTCTCGTCCGACGACCCTAACGGGACGGCGTTGTTGCTGGAACCGAACGGGAATCTGGGCGCAAAGGACTTCCAGCGGGCGGTCTACGAAGCGGGACTGCCGTATATGGTGTTCGGCGTCGAGAACGTTCAGACCGAATATGAGCGGCTGAAGGCGTTGGGCGTCGTGTTTCGCGGCGAGCCGAAGACCACCGACTGGGGGATCCAAGCGGTGTTCGAGGACACCTGCGGAAACCTGATCCAGCTGCACCAACCGTTGGCGTGACCCCGCGTTCACTCGGGGGAGTGATTTCGTCGCGTCCGGCGGCGATTTCGAGTTGACGAGCCGTACTTCTTTGGCTAGTATAGTCCTTGCCCGTTTTGACGGGCGAGAAAAACAAGGTGTGACCCCTTCGTCTAGCCTGGCCTAGGACACCAGCCTTTCACGCTGGCGACACGGGTTCAAATCCCGTAGGGGTCACCATTTTTCTGTACGCGCCCTTCCGACACGATTTCCATCGCATCATGTCGAAACGACACCTTGCACGCAACATGCCCCACATCTCCTTGACGACGCCGTACAACGTATCGCATTATGGAAATAGTATATTCGTACTATTTTCGAAGAAGGGTCTGAACGATGCAAACGGTGTTGCGTCCGCACTACATGCTGAACGTGCGTAAAGTCGGGAGCAGTCTCGGCGTGACGATTCCGGCAGACCTCGCCCGTCGGTACGGCATCGAGAACGGGACGGAACTCGTGTTGGTCGAAGGCAACGACGGCGAGTTGATCTTGTCGGTGAGTGAAGAGGATTTTGATCGGCGTATGCAACAGCTGACTGAGATCGCCGAACCTTACCGGGAAGCGTTGGATCGACTGCCCGACAAATAGCCCCAAACGGATGCGCGCTACGGAGTACCCGCATGGCGTTGATTTCACCGTCCAAGTTTCAGATCAAACGAATCAACGAGAAGCGCGGAGGCGGCGGGTGTCAAGACCCGTTCGCGCTCGCGGCGGCGATCAACGTTTCGGTACATCTTGCCGACAATCAACACGACGACGCTGTACGTTTTGCCGTCCGATTGGTTCGAAACGTCTTTAAGTGTGGGGCATTCGCCTCTCAGCGGATGCAGACCTGTGTCCTGACCTATATTCTCGCGCTTGATCTCAACGGTTTTCAAATGACCGCCGATCCAAGCACCATCGTGCACAATCTCGCCATTCTCCTCGACGGGGACTCCGTGACGGACGCGGAGGTGAACGAGATCATCCAATGGCTGCGCGCGAACGCCGTCCGCGTTTGAGTATCGTTTACCGTTCGCGCGCTCCCCCATGTAACCGCAACACCTCAATTGCCGCGCTTGAGATCGCCCCATGTCGCGCCGAGTTTCCCGCTCGGTTCCACCGCGAGCGAGATGCCGCCCATATCCGCCTGAATCTCCGCCGCCGACAGCGCGCGGCTGTAAATCGCCACCTCATCGACCGCGCCTAGAAACGGATGGTTCGCGGGGGTGACGGTCCCGATGTAGATGGGCATGTCGCCGTCGGGAACGGTGTCGGTCGGAGCGGCGCCTTCGGCGACTTTTTTCCCGTTGAGGTAGATCGTCTGCATCTGCGCGCCGCCATCGAACACGGCAGCGAGGTGATACCACTCGTTCAGCGGGTAGCCGGGCGCGGAGACGGCGCTGGCGTCCGAATCGACGCCGAACCAGATGTTCGAGTCGCCCCACGTCTCGAGGTTGTAGGAGCAGGGCCAAAAGGCGGGGGTCAGCAGTTTGACGACGATGCCGTTGTCGTGCGTCGTCGCCTGACGCGCCCAGAGTTCGATGGTGAGCTCTTTCACGTTGTCGAAGCCGCTGTCGGGTGAATCGGGGACTTCGATGTACGCGCCGCCCGCGAGCTCCAACGCCTTGCCGATCTTGCCGTTCACCAATTTTGGCGAGTTGATGAGCGCCGCTTCGTGTCCGTTGCCGGAGGCGTCGCGCGCGACGTTGCCCGCGCCCTCGTCAAACTGTAGGTAGAGCGCAAGCCCATCCACCTGCGCGACAACGCTGATCTGCGCCGCCAACAGCATCCCACCGACACACATCGCCAACCGCATGGCGACCGATTTCCATGTTTTCATATTGAAACTCTCCCCTCACTCCGACCGATTTCAGCCGATTTATCTTTCGAAATCTCCCCCGAAAAACACATCTCTTCGGGGTGAATTGTCGCGCGTTGACGTTGAGGACGCAACCAAGTCACGAACGTTCGGCGTACCACATTTCGTTGGGGTTGCATCGCTCCTGAGAGCCGATGTTTTTGCCGGAGAGCTCGGGGAACTCGTACTGGGCGAAGTGGGCGTTGAGGCGCGTCGTCAGGGCTTTGACGACTTCGTTGTAGTCGGGGTGGGCGTACAGGTTGAGCCGTTCGCGGGGGTCGTTCGCCAAGTCGTAGAGTTCATCGGGGAAGTGTCCGTTGGGTCCCTCGTACCGCAAGACCAGTTTGTAACGCGCCGTGCGGATGACGCGAGCGTTGCCGTATTCGCCGTAAAAGGCGTCGCGCCAGCCGTGCGAGTTGTTCGACGGGGAGTGCCCCTTGAGCATCGGTAGGTACGACGCGCCGGGAGAGCGAATCTCCGCCGCCGTCGCCTCGTCGGGTGTCGCGCCTGCCGCGTCGAGCAGCGTGTGGAACAGGTCGATGGTGTCGACCAACCCGTTGTGAGACTGCCCGCCCTCAAAGCCGTTCTTCCACGACAACAGACACGGGATACGGATCGACTCCTCGATGAAATTCTGCGGGAGCGTCCCGTTGCCCTTCGTGTACAGCCCGTGATGCCCCATCAGGTGCCCGTGATCGCCGGAGTAGACGACGAGCGTATCGTCCAGTGCGCCTTCGCCCTCGAGTTGGTCGAGCGTGCGCCCGATCTGCTCGTCAATGAACGTGACGGCGGCGTAGTACTGGGCGAGCGTGTCGCGGTGGTTGTCGCGGGCGTTCGACCAATCGGGGAGGGGCTCGCCGTGACAAGGCGCGGGCGTTTCGTTCGGGATGTCGCGGAAGGTCGCGTCGCGGTAGTGGGAGACGAGGCGGTCGGGTTGATCCTTATGCGGCGTGTGCGTGTTCACGTAGCCGACGAAGAGGAAGAACGGTTGGTCGGCGGGGCGTTCGCGGAGGAAGCGGATCGCTTGGTCGGTCAGCAGCGACGACTGGTGTCCACGCTGGACGACGTGTTCGCCGTTGTCGGAGAAGTGTTGCTCGCCGAGATGGGGGTACTGGGAGACTTGGTAGCCGTACCAGAAGTCGAAGCCGGGTTTCGGCTCCCACGAGCGGGCGCAGTGCCACTTGCCGACGAGTCCGGTGTAGTAGTCCGCATCCTGCAATAGCGCGGCGATGGAGGGTTGACTCTCGATGCCCGTGTGCGTTTTTGCGTGCTGGGTTTCCGCAAGCCAGTC
>JAQBWJ010000345.1 GCA_027625215.1 Candidatus Poribacteria bacterium | reverse complement strand
TCTGAACCGTGAACTCTCCGGCATGGGCGGCGACGACGAGTCGCAATCGCTGAACGAACTGCGCGACCGTCTCGGACGCCTTCACGCGCAAGCCTCGATGACGACGGAGATGCGCGGCAAGTCGCTCGATGAACGGATGCGGCAGTACAAGTTGAAGGCGAAGTCGGAATCGGCGCGCTCCCGGTTTTTGGAGCGCGTGCAAGACAGACCTCTCGCGGGTGGCGCGACCGCCGACCAAAAGTCACTACAGTCCGGCGGCGACGCCTCGTAACTCCTCACTCAAAATCGAATGAGACATGGCACGTCCCGACCGGATCAGCGTCGCCGAATCGAACCGTCGCGCGTGGAATCAGGCGGCTCCGGTGCATCGGGAGACGCAGTTCGCGCGGTTGGTCGACGGGTTTTCAACGCCCGGTTTCTCCTGTCTTGCTCCCACCGAAACGGGTCTTCTCCACGAGATCGGCATTGAGGGCAGAGCGGTCGCCCAGTTGTGTTGCAACAACGGGCGCGAACTCCTGTCCGTCAAGAACCTCGGCGCGGGTGAATGCGTCGGGTTTGATCTCTCCGATGAGTTCATCGGACAGGCGCGTGAGTTGGCGACCATCGCCGATCTCGACGTATCGTTCGTCCGAGAAGACGTATACTCGATCCCGCCGACGTATGATGGGCGATTCGATCTCGCGTATGTCACCATCGGCGCGTTGTGTTGGCTGCCCGATTTGGACGAGTTCTTACGCGTCGTCGCCCGACTGTTGAAGGACGACGGAAGTCTGTTTCTCTACGACATGCACCCGATACTCGGCATGTTTGAATGCGCCGACCGAGGGATACCGCTGCCGCGCTACTCATACTTCAAAGCGGAGCCGTTCGTCGAATTGGGCGGCATCGACTATTACGGTGGCACGACCTACGAGTCCGCGCCGTCATATTGCTTCCAGCATCCGTTGGGAGCCGTCTTTTCCGCCTGCCTGTCGAGCGGGTTCGTCGTAACGCACTTCAAAGAGTACGACAAGGATATCTCAAGTTTGTTTGAGCATTTCGAGCCGCTCGACACGACGTTTCCGCTTTCCTACACGCTCGTCGCCCGTAAAGTTTGACAAGCCTCAACCCTATTGCATCTCAATCGGCTGGCGTGAACTGTACGATCCTGTCACCACTCTATGCGTCAATAGCCGAATTATCGCATCGCGGCGCATTCCGCGTGGCGGTAACATCCGACTAGGTGATCGTTCACCATGCCGGTCGCCTGCATGTGCGCGTAGCAGATCGTCGAGCCGACGAAGTTGAACCCGCGTTTCTTCAGGTCCTTGCTCATCGCGTCCGATTCAGGCGTTGTGGCGGGTATTTCGGCAAGCGATTGGAGGCGGTTCTGGATCGGTTTGCCGTCCGTGAACCGCCAGATGTAGGCATCGAACGATCCGAACTCCTCTTGCAACTTGATGAACGCCCGCGCGTTTCGTATCGCCGAGTTCACTTTGAGGCGGTTGCGGATGATTCCGGGATTCTCCAAGAGCCGTTCCACGTCCTTGTCCGCGTACGCCGCAACTTTTTCGACATCGAACCCATCGAACGCTTCGCGGTAGCCTTCGCGCTTGTGAAGCACCGTCTTCCAACTTAGCCCCGCCTGCGCTCCTTCCAATATTAGGAACTCAAACAGTTTCGCGTCGTCATGGAGCGGAACGCCCCACTCTTCGTCGTGATAGGCGGTCATCAATGGGTCGTCGCCGTGCCATCCACATCGGTTCATGCGGACTCGTCCTCCTGTATCGTCGGTTCGGAGATCGGCAGCAAGATGAAAAACGTCGTCCCTATTCCAACTTCCGACTCGAAGTTCAGAACGCCCTCGTGGTTTTCGACAATCGCTTTGGTGATGCTCAACCCCAATCCGGTACCGCCAAGCATCCGCGTGTTGGATGAGTCCGCTTGGGCAAACTTCTCGAATATACGCGACCGAAACTCGTCGGGGATTCCCTTGCCTCGATCTATGATAGCGATTTTCGCCATGTCGCCGTCGCGTCGCACATCGACGGTCACGACGCCCTGTTTCGGCGAATGTTTGATCGCGTTCGACAAAAGGTTCGTCATCGCTTGAAGGAGTCGGTCGCGGTCGCCGTTGATGTGGACCCCTTCCGCGTCGTCGCTCAAGTCAAATGAAATATTCGCGGCGCGGGCAATCGGTTCATTCGCGCGAACGGATTCCATCACCAACGCCGAGATGAGCAACGGTTCGACCTGGTACGCCATCTGCCCGTACTCGATCTTCTGAAAGTCGAGGATATCGTTGACGAGCCGCGTGAGCCGTTCGCTGTTGTCGTGCGCGATGCGGAGAAGTTGTCGCACGCCGTCGTTCAACTGCCCAGCGGCGTCACCCAGCAGCAGGTTGAGCGAACCGCGTATCGACGTGAGAGGGGTTCGCAGTTCGTGGCTCACGGTCGCCACGAACTCCTCTTTCATTCGATCCAATTCGCGCGACTCCGTCACGTCGCGGAAGATGGCGCGTGTCGCCACCAACTCGCCGCGCTCGAACCGTCCCGTCATGTTCCCTTCTATGACCACCTCTCGACCGTCTCGGGCAAGAAGGATCAGTTCGACATCATCGAGCCGTTGCGTGTTGGCGTCGGGTTGAAGATAGTTCGGGTAGACGGCGAGAGTCTTTGGCGAAAGGAGTTCGTGAATCACCATCTCCGACAGTTCGTCCCACGAGTAGCCAAGCGTGTCGCACCACGCTTCGTTCGCGTAGAGGAAACGACCGTTCGCGTCGACGCTCTGAATGAGATCGGTCGCGTTCTCGAACAGGTCGCGGTAGCGCGACTCGCTCTCTTGAAGTTGCCGTTCCGCTCGCGCGCGTTCGTCGATTTCCGCTTCGAGGGAACGGTTGGTCGCCTCCGTTAAACGGTTCGACGCCTCCAAACGCTGGTGAGAGTCCTCCAGTTTCGCCAACGTCTGTTCAAGGATTCGTTGCTGATAGGCGTTTTCAAGCCGGACGAGCTCGTACCGCCGAATCATCCCCGAACGCATCAAGAACGCGACCGTCGCCACCGCGATCGTGGCGACGATCCACATCGCCACTTCGATCCACGAGTAGGAGTATCCTTGCGTCGCCGCAAGCGCGGAGTACCCGCCGAACCCAAACGCGCATACGGCAAAGAACACGGGTGATGGGACCGGATAGAATCCCGCCGCGACGATGATGAGAAATAGGGGCCATATTTCGATGGGGTCCTTGAACATCCATACGGACCCAAAGGTATGGATGAACGCGGGCGTAATCGTCAAAAGGAAGAACAGGGGCGCACGTTTCGGATTGACGACGGCGCGACCCATCACCAGGAACAACGCGCCTTCAAACAACGCCGACGCGAGCAGCATGACGCCGAGAATTTCGTGCTCGCGCGAGTCGAATCGGATGAATTCGAGGGGGAAGAACAGCGTGTACAGCGCGGCGATTACGATGGCGAACGGACGGAGCATTCCTGACAAAGCCACGTTTCGAGCGGCTCGGACATGCGCCGTGATTTCTTCGGGCGTCATTCGAAACTTCGGCGCTGCGTTCACCGCCGCATTTTCCCGTCATTATTGCTGTTTTAGTGTGGCAAACCCCAATAACCAACGCCCGTCTTGACGCCGAGCAGTTGTAGGATTGCCACCATCAGATACTCACCGACGATCAGCCCCAAAAAGAACGCACGCCACCGTCGATATGTTCCGAAACCGGCAAACTTTAAGATTGCCAGTTTCAACGACCAGCCCACCAGCGTCGAAAACCACAGGTGGAACGGCGCCCATGTCACGCCGAGCGCGTACCCGATTGGGTGCAGGGGCCACCACAAGAAGCGATGTCGCATGAACAACAGAAACGCCATCACCCCCGCGCCGACGCCCGCGCTCGACAGTCCGAGAACGCTTGGAGAACGAAGGTTCTGAATCTCGCTGGCGGGATGATTGATCGCGTTGACCCCGACGCCTTGATAGACCCAACCTTCCAGGTTCAACCCGCCGCGTTGATAGATCATGTTTAACGATGCTACGTAAGAGACCCCGATGGCAAGCAGAACCGCGACGATCATCCATCCGGCGAGTCGCATTTTGCGGCGGTCTAATCCGTGAAGGGAGGTGAGTCGAAAGTTTTGGAGGACGTACGGCATCAGCGACTCGGATGTCCAATGAGGTATTGAGGTGCGGTCGAAACTCAACAGCGCGAGGTTGCGGGGGCCAACGCGGCGCGACCCTAGTACAACGTTGAAGAACTCA
>JAQBWJ010000344.1 GCA_027625215.1 Candidatus Poribacteria bacterium | reverse complement strand
GGCGTCCGCAGTTCATGGCTCATCCGCGAGAGGAAGTCCGATTTCGCCTGACTCGCTTGCTCGGCGACCTCCTTCGCTTCAATCAGTTCCAGCGCGGTGCGGTTTCGCACCTCGATCTCGCGTTGCAGGTCTTTCGTGCGTTCCTCGACTCGTCGCTCCAGGTTCTGGTTGACGCCTTCCAATTCGGTGCGCGCCGCGTGCAGTCGGTCGACCATCTGGTTGAACGCCTGCGCCAGATCGCCCACCTCATCCCGCGACGCAATAGACGCGCGCTGCGTCAGATCGCCCCCGCTGATACCGTTCACCGCCGACACGACTTGGTTGAGCGGGCGCGTAATCACCGCGCTGATGATCACCGCCACCAACACCGAAATCACAAAGACAACGACGCTGACCAGCATGCTCGTATTGAAACTGTCTTGGACGGTCGCGCGCACCTCCCTCAACGACAGCCCCAAATAGAGCGATCCGATAGCCTCGTTGTTGTGAATGATGGGCGTCGCAATGCGGTAGGTCATCCCGTCCCGTGAAACGGAGCCCGATGTCGTCGTCACGTACTTCGGCGTTTCGTTGAACGTCGCTTCGTTGTACGCGGCGAAGACATCGCCCGTCGGCGTCACCGCGACGACATAGATCACGTCCGAGTTCTGTTGGGCTCCGGCGAATGTGTCCGCCGCCGCATCCGGGTCTTCAAACACGAACGCCGAACTGATGCTGAACGCCGTCATCGACGCGATGCTTTTCGCCTTTTCTTCGACGGCAGCCATCGCCTGCTGTTCCAGTTGGCGCGGATAAAACCACCCGCTGAACAGCGCGATCAACGCGATCAGCAGCGTGACGGACAACCCGATCTTGTTGCGGATCGACAGTAGCCGCATTTATCCGACCCTCATAACCGTCTCGAACGACACGTTTCGCATCAAACTCCCCGCGCTCACCGATAGATGCGCGACAACTTCAACAGTTCGGAGTGAAAGTCCGCGCCCTCCGCTTTGGCGGCGGTCACATTCACCAGAATCTCCGGCTTGTTCCCGCCCTTCAACCCGACCCCGACCGATATCCCCTGCTCGACATATTGCGGCACGCCCGTCAACGTCACGATCCCCGCGTCTCGCGTGATCTTCGTGATCGTCGTGAGTTCAACCGCCCTCAGCGGCGCGATATACAGGATGTTCGGTTTGGATTCCAACAGTTTCTTCTTCCAGTCCGACACGTCTTCCACGTCAATCGACTCGATCCGGTACGGCTTGTCGAACAACTTCCGGTCTTTGTCCTCTTTGGACACGCGGATAAACTCGTCGCGCGCATTCAACGACTCTCGGAACCGCGCCTGATAGACGATCCCGACGACGATCTCCTCCGACTCCACGAGTCGCAGCGGGAGCGCCCGGTCGAACGTGAGCACCTTCTTCAACACGGCGTATTGCACCCGTACAGGCGCGATCATCTGTTGGGCGAATGCCACCGAACAAATGGATGCCGTGAATAACAGCCCAAGCAGGGCGTGTCGTCTTATGGTGCCGTGCATCTTCATTACTTAGAATCGCGCGTTTGCCGACGCGATCACTTGTCTCCCGTCCTGTACACCGGAGTCTAGCACAAAAGTCGCATTGAACGGATCGTAACACGGACTTACCGGCGTGCGGTACGACGCATCCAGCGCGTTCTCCACCCGCAGCCGCAGCGTCAACGCGCCGAGTATCGGCTTCGATGTCACCGTCGCGTCGAGCACGAAATGTCCGTCCAGCGTCCGCCTGACCGTCTGTTCGGGCACGTCGCTGATGAACTGAGACGACATATACCGACCATCCATTGCCGCGACCGCCGCATTCCACAACGGCATCGACGCGCCGAACTTGATGTGATGGGTCGGCGCATAGTTCAGCGCGTCGCCCGACACGCCCGATTCCGCGTCGACGTACCCGTAACTCGCGTAGCCTCCACGATGGTTCGACCATCGCGCCCACGCCTCCACCTCAACCCCGACGACACGCGCCTCGCCGATGTTCCCGAACTGCGCCGCCTGCGTCCGCGACCGAACGCCCGACACGATCAAATCGCTCACTTGGTTATGATAGACCGAAACGCTCGCATAGTAATCTTGCGCGATGCGTTGCTCCCAAATCAATTCAGCCGTGCGGACCCGCTCCGGCACGAGGTTCGGGTTCGGTCTCAGCGCGAACGGGATCGTGAAGTCCCGCTCGATGAACGTCGGCGCGCGATACGCCTCGCCGTACACCAGTTTCACTGTCGCCGACTCGATCCCCTGATAGATCAACGCGCCGCGCGGCGTTGTTGCGGAACTGTCGTCCTTCGAGTTACGGTCGTGGCGCACGCCTAAGAGAACATGCACGTCCTTGACCGCCTGATATTCGTTGAATGCGTAGACGGAGGCGACGTTGTACGGCATATTCGCGTCGAAAAAGATCGTCCCTGCCTCCGTCGCCGCTGTCATGGACGATCTCAGGTGGTCGGTGTACTCAACGCCGACCGTCAGTCGGTTGTAGATTCGCATATCCCACACGAACCGCGCCTCGCCGCCGACGGTGTGATCGACCCCGCTATGCCACGCCGGTCGCGCAATCGCATTGACGAACCGCCCGGCATTGTCGCTGGTGAACGCGAACCCTCGCACGAACAGATTCGTCGTGCCGCTGGGCGACACCTCGTACTCCGCCTGCGCGACGAACCGCTCGTCGAACGCTTCCGTGTCCGTGTCGCCGAACGACGTTCCATACGCTCCTATCGGCGCCCCTTTGCGGCGCGAGGCGTAGAATGCGTGCGCCCGAAACCCCTTGCGCTTCATCGACCCGAACACACCCGTAAACCGTTCTCCGTCCGCCCCGACCGCCGTTCGTCCATACTCTTCCGACACATAGTCGGCTCCTTCGATATCGGCGGTTCTCACCGATAACAACAGGTTCGTTTCGCTCGACGGGGTCGCCCCGTACGTCGCAGACGCCACTTTCTCCCCGAACCCTCCGATTTCAACCGTCGCACTGCCGCTATCAAAACGTCCGCCGTCTTGGGTGATGACGTTGACGACGAGAAACATCGCGTTCGTCCCGTACAGAATGGAGCCGGGTCCCCGCATGATCTCGATGCGTTCGACCATCTCCATATTGATCGGAAACACGTTGCCGACCATCGTTGCCCCGAACAGCGATTCGTTCATCGCCTGCCCGTTCAACAGCAGCAGCATCTGATTGTTGAGAATGACGGTCGAGTGAATGCCGCGCGCTCCTACGTAGTGGTACATGCGGTCGTACGATTGATAGACGCCGCGAACGGTCTGCAATGCGTCCGACAACGTGCGATACCCGTGTCGGCGGATGTCGTCCGACGTGATGATCGTGATCGACGCGGGAGCCTCGTTCGACGTTTGCTTGTACTTCGACGCCGTGCTGATCTCCGTTTGAAGCAAGTCCTCAAGCGACATGATATCCCCGAACGGATCACTTTCCTGAGCGCGGACGCTCATCGACGCGGCTATCCCCGCGATGACGATCAATGCGACCGCTGCGTCTCTCATGACACGACTCACCACGTTTTAAAACCTCGTATTCACGCTGGCGATAATCTGTCGCTCGTCCTGCCGAATCGAATCCAACACGGTATCCGGTTCAAACGGACTCCGGTACGGCGCGATGGGACCGCGATACACCGTATTGAGCAGGTTGTGCGCTCGCAGTCGAGCGGTGAACCCGCCCCATATTGGTTTCGTCGTCGCCGTCGCGTCGATCACGGTGGCTCCGTCGATGCGACGGCGGGGCAAACCCGACAACGAACCGCTCGTGTATTGAAACGATGTATGGCGTCCCTCGACCGCAAGCGTCATCAGATCGAACACGGGACTGGCGACGGCGCACTTAACGAGGTGCGACGGCGCATAGTTCAACGCTTCTCCGGTGGGCGCCGATTCGGTCTTCTGGTAACTGTATGCCAGCGACGCGCTCCGACGGCTCTGCCACCGTGCCGACACCTCGAACTCCGTCCCCGTCACGTTCGCCTCGCCAAGATTCTCGAATCGCGCGGCAGCCCCGACGGGCGCGAGCCCCGTGACGATCAGGTTCGTCATCCGGTTGTGATAGACGGAAGCCGTTGCGTAATAGTCCTGTCGGATGCGTTGCTCCCAGACCGCTTCCACCGTCCGCACGCGCTCCGGTTCCAGCGAAGGGTTCGGGTCGAGGATGCCGGGCACATGGAAATCGCGCTCCATGAACGCGGGGGCGCGGAACG
Organism: Candidatus Poribacteria bacterium; assembly: GCA_027625215.1. Taxonomy (GTDB): domain Bacteria; phylum Poribacteria; class WGA-4E; genus JAQBWJ01. Next base: position 20 of record JAQBWJ010000344.1, on the reverse strand, counting down.
CTTCTCCGTACAGCAGTTTG
>JAQBWJ010000343.1 GCA_027625215.1 Candidatus Poribacteria bacterium | reverse complement strand
CATCTTCGCGCCGCGAATCGTTTCGGCGACGGGGACGTACCGCCCGTCCGTCGAGCCCGGCACCGTGTAGAACGGCTGCGTCAGGAACATCTGCAACCGCCGCGCCCGCGCGACCGTCATCTTGTCCTGGTCGGAGAGCTCTTCCAGACCGAGAATGGCGATGATGTCGCGGAGGTTTTCATACGTCTGCAAGATTTCCTCCGTGCGCCGCGCCGTCTCGTAATGCTCTTTCCCGATGACGTTCGGGTCCATGATGCGCGAGGTGGAGGTCAGCGGGTCAATCGCGGGATACCGCGCCTGTTCCGCCAACGACCGTTCCAACCGCGTCACCGCGTCCAAGTGAGCGAAGGTCGTCACGGGAGCCGGGTCGGTGTAGTCGTCCGCCGGGACGAACACCGCTTGCACCGACGTGATCGAACCGTGCGTCGTCGAGGTGATGCGGTCTTGCAACTGACCCATCTCGGTCGCCAGCGTCGGCTGATAGCCCACCGCCGACGGCATCCGCCCCAACAACGCCGACACCTCCGAACCCGCTTGGGTGAACCGGAAAATGTTGTCGATGAACAACAGCACGTCCAACCCGCCTTGATCGCGCAGGTATTCCGCGATGGTAACGCCCGTCAACCCAACGCGCAAACGCGCGCCGGGCGGCTCGTTCATCTGACCGAACACGAGCGCCGCGCGTTCCAACACGCCGGACTCTTCCATTTCGAGGTGGATTTCGTTCCCCTCGCGGCTGCGTTCGCCGACGCCCGTGAACACGGAGAAACCGCCGTGTTCCGTTGCGACGTTGCGGATCAATTCCGTGATCATCACCGTCTTGCCGACGCCCGCGCCTCCGAAGAACCCGATCTTCCCGCCGCGCGGGAACGGCTGAATCAGGTCGACAACCTTGATGCCCGTTTCGAGCATCTCGTCGCGCGAGGCGAGTTGCGTCAGTTCGGGAGCGGGTTGGTGGATCGGACGGCGTTCGTCCGTCACGACGGGTCCGCCGCCGTCAATCGGTTCGCCGATGACGTTGATGACGCGACCCAGCACGCCCTTGCCCACCGGGACCGAGATCGGCGCGCCCGTATCGACAACCGCCGTGCCCCGCGTGATCCCGTCCGTCGTGTCCATCGCCACCGTGCGGACGCGGTTTTCGCCAAGATGCTGTTCGACTTCCAACACCAACGTGCCGCCATCCGCGCGCGCCACTTCGAGCGCGTTGAAGATTTCAGGCAGATCTCCTTCTGGAAACTCCACGTCGATAACGACGCCGATGATCTGCACGATCTTCCCACGCGGGGAATCTGTTTGCGCCTTTGTGCTCATGCCGTGATCGTTCCTCTCCCGTGTGCTTCCGACGGGGGTAAACTACTGTTTCAAGGCTTCCGCGCCGCCGACAATCTCCGCGATCTCTTTCGTAATCATCGTCTGACGGACGCGGTTCCGTTCCAACACCAAATCGTCGATCATTTCGGAGGCGTTTTTCGTCGCATTTTCCATCGCGTTCATGCGAGCCGCTTGCTCCGCCGCCTGCGATTCGAGCATCGACCGCCACACCTGCGTTTCCACCTGCTTGGGGATCATCCCGTCCAGCACGACCGCCTGTCCCGGCTCGTAGATCACGTTGTCCTGCTCGCCGGACGACTCTTCGGCGGACGGCGTGGGGATCGGCAACAACGTGCGCGTGGTCGGAGCCTGTTGCAGCATCGACACGAACTCGTTGTAGACGATCTCGATATGATCGTAGGTCGCGTCCGTATACGCCGATGAAATGAGCTCGGCTATCGTCACCGCATGGGTGTAGGACAGTTGGTTGAAGATGCCCGTGTACTGCTCGATCACGTTGTAGTTGCGTCGAGTGAAGAACTGCGCCGCGCGCGTCCCCACCGCAATAATGGGCGTCTCCCGCCCAAGTTCGTTCACGCGCGCCATCGCCGCGCGACAGACGTTCGTGTTGAACGCGCCGCATAGACCGCGATCCGCCGCGATCACGATGACAAGGTGACGGTTCGGTTCGCGCCGTTCCAACAACGGGTGCTCATACTCGGTCAACCCATGAATCAGGTTGCCGATGATCCGCTGGAGTTGGTCGGCGTAGGGGCGCGCGGAGACGAGGGCATCCTGCGCTTTTCTCAGCCGCGCGGCGGACATCATCCGCATCGCTTTCGTGACGCGCTGGATGCTCTGAACGCTTCGGATTTTGCGGCGTATTTGGCGAAGAGTTGCCATTCAATCCTAACTTGAATACGGGGGCTCGTGGTGCGTCGTCTCGCCTCAGAACTTTGCCAATTAGGCGTCGGGCGAGACTTGAAACGACTTGAGGAACTCCTGAACCGTCTCGCGGAGTTGCTGTAGTTCTTCGTTGGTCAACTTTTTGCCGCCTTCCAACCGCGCGACGAAATCGGCGTGTTCGCGGTCGAAGTACTCATGCACTTCGTTCTCGAACCGACGGATTTCCGTCACGGGCAGGTCGTCCACCAACCCGTCTTGGACGGAGAAGATGCTGATGATCTGTTTGCCCGGCGTCAGCGGCTGATACTGGTTCTGTTTGAGCATCTCGGTGATGCGCGCGCCGCGATTCAACTGTTGGCGCGTCGCCGCGTCGAGTTGGTCGGCGCCGAACTGCGCGAATGTCTGCACTTCGCGGTAGCGCGACAGTTCCAACCGCAACGCCCCCGACACCTGCTTCAACGCCGCGTGCTGACCGCCCACGCGCGACACCGACAGACCGACGTTCATCGCCGGACGCACGCCGGAGTAGAACAGACCCGGTTCCAAAATGATCTGACCGTCCGTGATCGACCACACGTTCGTCGGGATGTAGGTCGTCACGTCTTCTTCCTGCGTCTCGATCACGGGCAGCGCGGTCATCGAGCCGCCGCCGTGCGCGTCGCTCATCTTGGCGGCGCGTTCCAGCAGTCGGGAGTGGAGGTAGAACACGTCGCCGGGGTACGCCTCGCGTCCGGCGGGGCGTCGCAGGTTGAGCGACATCTCGCGGTATGCCCAAGCGTGCTTCGTCAAGTCGTCGTAAATAACGAGCGCGTGCATTCCGTTGTCGCGGAAGTACTCGGCGAGCGTCGCGCCCGCGTACGGCGCGAGCCACAGCAGCGGCGCGGGCTGACTCGCCGTCGCCGACACGACCGTCGTGTACTCCATCGCCCCCGCGTCTTCGAGCGTCTTCACGACCTTCGCAACGGTCGATCCCTTTTGCCCGATGGCGACGTAGATGCAATAAATGTCCGTATGCTTCTGGTTCAGGATCGCGTCGACGCAGACCGCCGTTTTCCCGATCTGTCGGTCGCCGATCAACATTTCGCGTTGACCGCGCGCGACGGGCGTCGTCGTGTCGATGATCTTGATGCCCGTGAACATCGACTGATCGACGGGTTGGCGGTCGATGATGCCGGGCGCTTTCCGTTCGACGGGCAGCGACGCGACGGCGTTGATCGCGCCCTTGCCGTCCAACGGACGACCGAGCGAATCGACGACGCGACCGAGCAACTCCTTGCCGACGGGAACTTCCACGATGCGCTGCGTCCGCTTGACGACATCGCCCTCGCGGACGTGGTCGCTGTCGCCGAACAACACGCACCCGACGTTGTCTTCTTCCAGGTTCAGCGCCATGCCCATCACGTCGCCGGGGAACTCGAGCAGTTCGCTCGCCATCACCCCTTGCAACCCGTGAACGCGCGCGATCCCGTCGCCGACTTGCAGGACGGTCCCGGCGTCGTAAACGTCCACTTCCTTCTCGAACTGGAGGAGGGACTCCCGCAGAATCCGCGATATTTCGTCAGGACGAACTTGCTGTGCCATTGAAAACTCTACCTCTTTCGAGCATCTCATCGGGATGCGATTCAGCCGCGAATCAGGGATTCCCGCAGTCGGGCGAGTTGAGTCGTGACCGAAGCGTCGTACACCGTGTCCTGAACGCGCGCGACGAATCCGCCCAAGATTGAGGCGTCCACGTCGGCGCGAATCCGAATCGTTTTGCCGGTCGCTTGGGAAAGGGCGTTCGCCAGCGCGGTCGATTGATCGTTATCCAGCGGGATCGCCGTCGTCACCAGCGCGGTCTCGATGCCATCGCGCTCATCCAGCGTCCGCAGCGCTTCCTCACAGATCGAGTCGATGTACCGTTCGCGTCGCCGCTCCGCCAACAGTTGGAGGAACGTCGCCACCAACGGCGGCACCGAACCGCCCAGCGTTCGGGTGAACAGTTCCCGCTTCGTCGTCGGTGGAATCATCGGGTTCTCGACGAACTCGCGGAACGGTTCGG
>JAQBWJ010000342.1 GCA_027625215.1 Candidatus Poribacteria bacterium | reverse complement strand
CGTTGAAATCGGGCTCGCCGCGCGTCATGCTGTTCAACGGGCAGTTGAAATCGAACCAGTCGGCGCACGTCGCCGTCCTTGACATCGACACGGGGAATGCGAACCTGCAACAGTGCGCCGATTTCGTGATTCGGCTTCGTGCCGAGTACCTCTACTCGGCGAACGCCCGCGATCGCATCGCGTTCGACTTCACAAGCGGCGACAGACTCGCGTTTTCGGATTGGACGGCGGGCAAGCGTCCCGTCGTTTCGGGAAACCGGGTGACGTGGCGACGCGCGACGCCGAGTTCGCCGGATTACCGGACGTTTCGGGAGTACTTGAACACGATTTTCACCTACGCGGGGACGCACTCGCTCGCTCGCGCGCGAACTGGCGCGACCGACGACGCCCGTTGAAATCGGCGACGTGTTCATTCAAGGTGGGTTCCCGGGGCACGCGGTCATCGTGATCGACGTAGCGGTCAATACGATCACCGGAGAACGGCTCGCGCTGTTGGCGCAGAGTTACATGCCCGCGCAAGACCCGCACGTTCTCGTCAACTCGTATGACAGATCGCGGTCGCCGTGGTACCGTATCGACGACAGCGCGTCCCTCTACACGCCGGAGTGGACGTTCTCGCCGAACACCCGACGACGCTTTTAACCCGATCCCGAATATGGGGGAAGGCTGCGACCATATGAACGAAACGTGGTACGGCGACCGCATCGTCGTCAAGATGGGCGACCTGACCGCTCAGGAAGTGGATGCCATCGTCAACGCGGCGAACTCATCGCTGATGGGCGGCGGCGGCGTGGACGGCATGATCCATCGCTTCGGCGGATCCATTATCAAGGATGAGTGTCGTCACATCCGCGAACATCGCTATCCCGACGGACTGCCAACGGGCAAAGCGGTTATCACGACGGCGGGCGAACTCCCGGCGCGGTACGTCATCCACACGGTCGGACCCGTTTGGCAGGACGGCAAGCACCACGAGCCGGAACTGCTGCGTGACTGTTATCTGAACTCGTTGAAACTGGCGGCAGAGGAAGGGCTGAAGACGGTCGCGTTCCCCGCCATTTCGACGGGCATCTTCGGGTATCCGCCTGAGAAAGCGGCGTCCGTCGCGTTGCAAGCGGCGTTGGACTTTTTGGGCGACGACGAAACGTTGGAACGGGTGGAGTTCGTTCTCTACGGCGAACTTGCCTATCGGACATTCATCGACAACGCTCGGAAATAACCGTCACAGCCCGACGTAAAGCAGGTTCACCGCGAGATAGGCGTCCATGTCTTCAAGATCATGGAACGTCAACTTGTCGACTTGCGCGTGGAGATCGGTGAGCGTCTCTTTGATCTCAGCGACCGTAATAAAACGATATGAAAACCATGCGAGATGGTAGGTCGGCGCGTGGTACATCGCCCCGCCGGAAACGCGAAAAGCCTGCTCGTCATCGACGACAAACTCGATTTCACGAAATAAGTACTTCCCGTCGGGATCGGGCGTGTTCCACGTAATGAGAATGGTCGGGTTGTCTTGAGGATATAAAACAATATCCTCAATCCCGTTCTCCATCAACCAGTCGATGATGACTTGCTCGTGAGGCTTGGTGTAATCCTTCTTGAGCTGGTCGAGCAAAGACATTCGGCACTCCTTAACGGTCGCATTGAGGACAACGGCGCGCGCCGCTTCCTACTTCAGCGGAAGATCCGTCTCTGTCGGCTTTGTGTAATCGACGCCCTCAACCTCGAACCCGAACAATTGGCGAAACTCGCTTCGGAACCCAGCGAAGTCAGCATACTCCGATAAGTTCGCCGTTTCAATCTTTTCCCACCGTCGGTTGATCTCGTTTGTGATCGGAGGCGTCAGTTCCAAGTTATCGAGTCGGATGCGGTGTTCGTCGTCCAACGTCGGCGTCATGCCCGGCGCGAGGTGTTCGCGGAACAGGCGGTTCATCTGGTCGATGGGCGCTTCGTGCGTGCCCGCCTCGCGCATCACGGGGTACAACATGCTCAGATAAAGCGGCACGACGGGGATCGCCGCCGATGCTTGCGTCACCACCGCCTTGTTCACCGAGAGGTAGGCGTTTCCGCCGACCGCTTCCTGCAGCCGCTTGTCGAGGTGGCGCGTTGTCGCCTCCATGTGCTGCTTCGCCTGCCCAATCGTGCCGTTGTAGTAGATCGCGTGCGTCAACGCGGGACCGATGTACGAGTACGTCACCGCGCGGGCGTTCTCGGCGAACAGGTCAGCTTGGAGCAGCGCGTCCACCCAAATGGCGAAATCCTCGCCGCCCATCACCTGAATCGTGTCCGCCACCTCCGCGCCCGTCGCGGGGTCCATCGTGGCGACGGTCACTTCGCCGGTGCTCAGATCAATCGTCTTACTGGAATACGCCTCATCGAGCGGTTTGAGTACGGAGGAATGAACGATCCCGGTCTTCGGATGCGTGCGGCGCGGCGCGGCGAGCGAGTAGACCAACACGTCGATCTTGCCCATGTCGCGTTGAATCGTGTCAAGCGTTTCCGCCTTCACCGCGTCAGAGAAGCCGTCGCCGTTGATGCTTTTCGCGTACAACCCGACCTTGCTCGCCGCCTCATGGAACGCGACAGAGTTGTAGTACCCTGCGGACGCGGTTCGGTCGCCATCCGCCGGACGCTCGAAAAACACGCCCAACGTTTTGGCGTTGAATCCGAACGCCGCGGCGACCCGAGACGAAAACCCGTACCCGGTCGAGGCGCCGACCACCAGAACGTTCAACCCCGCGTCCGTCACGCCGCGCGCTTGTGTTGTCGCAATCTGTGAGAGCGTGTTCTGACGGCATCCGCCCGGATGCGCGTTCGTGGCGATAAAGCCGCGTATGCGAGGTTGGATCACTTGCTCCGGCATCGTCTTAACTACCCTTCCCGTCTGGCGGCGCGTTCTTTGGTCGTATCTTACGCCGACAGGTACGGTTTCAAACTGTCGATCAATCGGTCGATTTCGTCGTCCGTATTGAACAGCGCGGTTGAAACGCGGTTCGCGTCGATCTCCGGCACGATTCGCAGCACAATACGATGGTCGTCCCACAACCCCCGAAAGACGCGCTCGGCGGAGACGCCCTTCACCGAAAACGTCGTCAACGCGGACGATTCCTCCCACGCACCGGGAGAGTGAGGGATCACGCCGTCCAGACCATCCAATTGGCATTTCAGTTTCGCGGTCAACCGTTCCTGATGCGCCCAGATCGTGTCAAACCCGACGCGCTCGAACCAGTCCATCAGTGGAACAATCGAACCGTACTTCCCGAAATCGCGCGTGCCGTATTCGTAGCGCAACGCCGAATCGTGCGGTAGATAGCGTCCGTCCTCGTACCGACCGGAATCCGCGCCGATCCACGTCGCCGTGAGTTCGTCCTGCCGTTCCTTCGCCACGTACAGGAACCCCGTGCCCTTCGGACCGTGCAGCCACTTGTGCAGGTTCCCCGTATAGAAATCGGCACGTATGTTCGATAAGTTGATCGGAAACTGCCCGACCGCTTGCGCCCCGTCGATCATCGACAGGATGCCCCGTTCCCGACATAACCGCGCGATTTCTATCACGGGAACGCGCGCGCCCGTCAGCGAACTGACATGGCTCGTCGCCACGAGCCGCGTCTTGGGAGTGATCGCCGCTTGGACGTTGGCGAGCGTCTCCTCCGCCGTACGAGCGACCGTGAATCGGTTGAGAGTGATCGGGTTTCGCTGTGTCAAAAACGTCCACGGATGGAGCATCGACGGGTGTTCTTCGTTCGACAGCAATACCTCGTCACCATCTTGCCATGAAACGCCTTGCACGACAAGGTTCACCCCGTCCGACGCATTGCGCGTAAACGTGATTTCGCCGTGCGCGACCCCCAAGAACGCCGCCAGCCGTTCGCGCCCGGCGTTCATGCGTTCCGCCGCAGGACCCCAGCCTACCAAGCCGAAGTAGTCGAACGCCTTGATACTCTCCCACGTCGCTTCGGCAACCGAGACCGGACACAGCCCGGCGGTGCCCGTATTGAGGTAGGCATACTCTTGCGTCAGAGGGAATTCGCCTCTGAGAGCGGACAAGTCCGTTTGGGACACCCGAAAGTCACCTTCGCGTAGAAGTCGCGTATCATGAAGGGGGATCGGCAACAGCGCGAGAACGTTACAGCGCGACGATTTCCCGCATCCGTCGAGCCGTTTCGATGTGGTCTTCCCGTTTGCCGCCGACTTCATGGATCACGGCGTCATCATAGCCGATGTTGCGGAGTTCCGCCATGACGGTTTTCCAGTCCGTATCGCC
>JAQBWJ010000341.1 GCA_027625215.1 Candidatus Poribacteria bacterium | reverse complement strand
GAGCCGTTGTCGAACAGCGGGACGTTCTCCCGCACGCCGACGATGCTGAACACGCCTTCCGCCCCGACCTCCGCCTCAACCCGCACCGTCAGCAGGTCGCCCGACTTCAACACGTCCGTCGCGTTGTGGGTGACAGCCCGAATCGGCGGCGGCGTCGCGTCGAACGTGACGCGGCGCGACACGTCCGTCGTTCGCGTGTTGCCGCTCGCGTCGCGCGCCGAGACGCGGATGATCGCGTTTTGGACATTGTCGAACGTCGTCACCCGATAGACGCCGGAATAGACGCCGTCGTTCGGTTCGCCGTCGTCGTGCGCGCCGTCGTCGAACAGGTCGCCGACGCGACGGAACGCGCCGCTCGCAATCTCGAACGTCGCGCCGGAGCCGATTTCCATCGTCGCCGTGACGCGAACCATGTCGTCCGCTTTCAAGGGACGGGTGGCGTCGTGCCGCGTGTCGGCGATGACGGGTGGCGTGGTGTCGAGCGTCAGCGGCGGGGTGAGAGGAATCTCGCCCGTCAAATCGTTCGGCGTCGTGAATCGGACGACGAGCGGCGTATCGCGCGCGTTGTCGCCCGACCGCGTCGTGTAACTGCCGGAATAACCGCCGTTGCCGTTTCCGGTCAGCGGAAAATCGACCGCCGTCGTCGGCATCCCCGCCGCCATCCCCCACCCGTCCGGCGCGACGACCTGAACGTTCAGAATGTCGCCCACGCCTAACGGATCGCGCGCGTCGTGCGTCGCCGCTTCAACCGTCACGACGCCGATTCGGTAGGGAACGCGGCTCTCGCCGCTCAGTCGAACGAACAACGTCCGCCGCGTCGCGGGGACGGCGAAACTTGCGCGGTCATTGCCGACGCCCGTCTCGAATGTCCCCAGTTGGGTTGACGAGCCGTCCGTCACTTCGCCGCGAACAGGCTCCGTCGCTTCGAGCGTGACGACGGTGAACCCGTCCCGATGCGTCGGCGCGTCGATGCGGAACCAGTCGGCATCCGCCGCGCCCAAAACCTCGCCGCGCCGCGAGTCAATCAACGGCGTCGCGTTCGCCTCCGTCTGGTTCGGCTCGATCTCCAACAACTCATCCGGCGACTGCGGCTCTTGGGACGACCGCAGCGTATAAGACGCGCCCGCCGCCCCCGTCACCTTGACGAAATAGACGCCGGGTCGCGCGCCGAATCGTGCCGTTGCATGCGGTTCAACCGCCGACACGGACGCGCCCCCGATCACCGTCGTCGCGCCCGCCGACTGTCTCGCCGACACGTCGAATCGGACCCCGTCGGGATGCGTGGACGCGAGTTCCAACGTCCATCGCGGCAGCGCGTCCGTCGCCTCAAACTGATACCAGTCCTCATCCGTCTCGGAGCGTACCGTGCCGCCGATTTCCGCGACATTGCCGAACAGTCGCGTCGCGCGCAAGGCGTCGCCGTTCGGCTCGAACTCGGTTGTCGCCGCGCCGTTGATCGGGTCGGCGGTCAGGGCGAAACGGTATCCCCCCGTGTTTCCCGTCACGCGGACGAGGTACTCGCCCTCATGCAACGCCGCGACACCGAAGCCGTTCGGTCGCGCGACGCCGCTCGCCGATGCCGAGATCAACTCGTCCGCCGCTGTCGTTGCGAACAGATCGACGGTCGCCTCGCCCGCCTCCGCCCGTTCCAATGTCAACGAGACCGTCGAAGGCGTTGTCAAATGAACGCGGAACCAGTCTTCGTCGCCGTCGTCCGCCAACGCGCCGACCGTCGCCAGCGAGGGTGGGATCGCCGTCGCCGATAGAGGCTGATCGTTCGGTTCAAACTCGGATACGGACGCCGTTTCGACGCGGAACGTCCGCGAGGCCGCCGCCGCGCTGCCGTCCGCCGGTTCGACGGTGAAGCGGTGCTCGCCCGTCGAGAGCTCGGTCAGCAGGAGGCTGTCGGCGTTCGTCAACTGAGCCGCGCCGTCGTCCACCCGCACGCGGAAGTCTCGCATGAACCGCCCCCCGACAAACCGCGACCATCTAAAGACGACGTGGCGCGTCCGCGCGATCCCGTTCGCGCCGGAGAGGATCGTCACGCCTCCGGTGTCGGAGGGAGGGGCGTCCACTCGTGTCTGCGCGGGACCCGCGACGCTCGTCACATCAACCACCGATTCGTTCCCCGACCGATCCGCCGTCGTCACCGCGACGTGCCAATCAACGCCGTCGGCGGGTGTCGGCAAGTCGACCAACGTCACCGTCTGATTCCCGACCCGCAGCGCCGGAGACAGCGCGATCTGCGCGTCGGTCGGGATCGGGTTCGGGCTGAGATAGACGCGATATTCGGCGAAGTCCGCCGCGCCGGACGGCTGCCACACGACGGTCAGCGCGCGCCCGTTGTCGTTGGGTCGGTCGAACGCGACGACTTGGCGGATCGGTCGGGGTTTCAGGTTATCAACCGCCTCGACCGCCTCCGACACGGAGCCGCCGCTCCCCAACCGCAGCGACGACACATTCCCCGCGACATCGACCGCCGCGACAACGACGAAAAACGTCCCCGTCCCCGCCGGAACGACGACGCGAGACTGAGCGATGTCGGTGAGCAGCAGACCGAGAGGCGATAACCCTTGCGTGGAAACCACCGGACTCGGCGAGAGGAAGATGCGGTACGCCGCGAAGTCCGCCGCGCCGGACGGCTGCCACTCGACGGACACGAACCCGCCGTCGTCGTCCGGCACGTCTCTCGCCGCGACGCCCGACACCGCGTCGGGCGCGACCGTATCCAACGTGATCGGCGTCGCCACCGCCCGCGAGACGCTCTTCCCGTTCGACTTCTTCAACGTGACGACGACCGACCCGTTTTGAAGGTCATCGCCGCTCGCCACGCGGTAATCGCCGACGTAGTTGCCGTCGTTCGCCGTTTCGTCCGAGCCCGCGCCGTCGTCTTTCAGCGGCAGGTTGGCGCGAAACGCGGAGCCGTCGGCGCGGTTCAGCGAGAACGTCGCCGTCGCCCCGATGAAGCCCGTCGCGCGGACGACAAGCGTGTCGTCGCGGCGCAGCGGCTTCGTCGCCGAGTGGGTCGCGGAGTCGATCACGGGAGCCGCCGCGTCGATGGAGAGCGCGTTTCGCGCGGAGGCGTTCGTCGCGTTGCCCGCGTCGTCCGTCAACCGCCCGACGACCTGCGCGTTCTGAACAAAATCGCCCGCGCGGACGGTATACCGCCCGCCGTAAACGCCGTCGTTCGGGTCGCCGTCGTTGTTCGCGCCGTCGTCGAACAGCGGCGCATCCGCCCGAAACGCTGTCCCGTCCGTCTGTACGATGGAAAACGAGCCGCGCGCGCCGACTTCGCCCGTCAGCGTGACGGCGAACGATTCCCCGTCGATCAGCGTCGTTGTCGCGTCGTGCGTCACGGAATCGACGCGCGGCGGAACGGTGTCGAACGTGACGGGGAGCGTGATCTCCTTCGTCGCGCGATTTCCGGCGGCATCCGTCATCGCCACGCGGACACGCCCGTCCGCGAGCAGATCGGAAGGCGTCACCGTGAACGCGCCCGCGTACCGTCCATCCTCCGATTCTTCCAACGCGATCCGCGACCGCGCCACAGAGCCGTCCTGTCGAACCAGATCGAACTCGCCCGTCAACCCCGGTTCCGACTGAACGACGACGCTCAACACCTTGTCGATGCCCAGCGGTTGACGCGCGTCGTGTTCGGCGGTGGTGATCGTCGGCGCAACCGTGTCGATGCGGATCGGGTTCGGGAACGTCACGAACGTCGTCGCCCCAGACGATTCCAACGCGGCGCGAACGCGAAGATCGTCGCCGTCGTCGCCGGATTGCACCGTGTATGTCGCCGTGTAGCGGTTGCCCGCGACCTGCGACGGAATCCCGCCGCGCACGACGTTGCCCGCGCGGTCGGTCAACGCGAAGGTCGCCGTTCCGCCAGCGACCCACTCGACCGTCGCGGTCAGCGCGTCGCCCGCCTTCAAGACGCTCCTCCCCGTCTGTTCCAACCGCGCGACGAACGACGCCGACAGTGTGTAGTCCCGCGTCGAGGTCGCCGTCGGTTCGACGGTGACGTAATACGTCCCGCGCGAGACGTTCGCCTGAAGCGTCCCTTCCCCAAGCGTCGAGGGGGAGACGGACGCCGTTCCCACCGTTCCGCCTTGAGCGTTCAACAGCGTCATCGTCGTGAGGGGTTGATCGGACGGTTGGCGGTACGTCGCCGCGAGCGCGCCCGCCCGTTCCACTTCGACCCGATAGGCGTCCGCGTCGTCCGACTTCCATGCGTTGCCGTCCATCGCTCGGTCGAACGGCAGCGTCGTCGCC
>JAQBWJ010000340.1 GCA_027625215.1 Candidatus Poribacteria bacterium | reverse complement strand
CGCCCGCCTCAACCGGACTCAGCAGCACGAAAATCGGGAACGCCGGGACCGCCAGATTCGCCAACAACAACCCAACCGAAACCCCCACAACCGACGTTAAGATGACTTGGTACAGAATCATCTTAAAGACGTACGCGTTGTCCGCGCCTATCGCCTTCATCACGCCGATCTCTTGGGTTTTTTCCATCGTCGTGACGTACGCGATCATCCCGACGATCAGCGCGGCGGCGAACCACAACATCACTCTCAAGACCTGCACGCCGCGCATCGGCTCGGTGACGAAGTTTTCAAGAATCGCGTCAATCGTCTGTTCTGAGGTGTGAACATCGACCGCAAGCCGCGCCGTGACGCCGCGAGACGGGTCGTTCAGCAGTTCGGCGACCTCCTCCGCGTCGTGACCCGGAGCCGCTTTCACCAAAAACGAGTTCACGTAGATCACGTCTTCGAGCACCGTCTTTTGAGCCGTTCGCACGTCCATAAAGATCAGCGGCGTGTCGAACACGAACATCATCTTGCGGACAATGCCGACCACTTTGATCTCAAACCCGCCGACTTCGACCGTCTCACCGACTTCCACCCCCATCGACTCGTCCACGACCGCTTCGAGTTCGACCTGCTGCTCGGGGGAGTAAATCTCAGGGCTCGGCACGAACAGTCGCCCTCGCACCAGGTCGGACTGCTGCGGTCCGCCCATGTTGCCGAGTCGATAGCCGACGATCACCGCCTTCACCTGCGTTTCAAGTCCGCTGCGTTTCACGACGGGTCGCGCGTGGGCGAAGATCAGCGGGGAAACGCCCGCCTGTTGGTCGATATAACCGCCTCCGACGGCGCGTGTGACGGGCTGCACCTGCTCCGGATCAAGCAGCGAGAAGCCGACGAACACGCCCCCCGACCGCTCCCGCGAAATCCACGCATCCGCGCCCGCGAAGTTGACGTACCGCTGCGCCTGCCACCGCAACCCGTTCATGATCCCGCCCAACAGCAGGATCAGCGTGGACAACATCCCGACGCCGAGAATCGTCAGCACGACTCTCAGCCGTCGGTAGTTCATGTCGCGGAGGAATAGACGCACGGGGGTTTCCTTTCGAGGAGTGAGGAGTGAGAAGAGAGGAGTGAGTGCGGAGCGGCGGGTTCACATCTGGCGAGAATGACTTACCGCCGAAGGTGTCGCGTCGTCAACGCGCGTCGAGCGCCCCCTTCCGACTCTCACTCCTCTTTTCTCACTTCTTCCTCCAACCTTAAAGGAGTGAGGAATGAGAAGAGAGGAGTGAGTGCGGACATGGAGTACGACATTCGTTTCAGATGTACTCACCGCCGGACGTGCCGCGCTGTCAGTCTAAGTCGTCATGGTCGCGTCCGGCTCTCACTCCTCACTCCTCTTTTCTCACTTCTCTTACAACCGCATTCACCCAAGCAACTTCAGAATGATCGCCTTCTGAATGTGCAGACGGTTCTCGGCTTCATCGAAAATAACGGACTGCGACGAATCGGCGACCTCATCCGTCGCCTCCCACCCGCGATGCACCGGCATACAGTGCATGAAGATCGCGTGGGACGGAGCCTGCGCCATCAGCGCGCCGTTCACCTGATACGGCATGTACGCCGCCTTGCCCTCGTCGGACGGCTGCTCGTGCATCGAGAACCACACGTCCGTATAGACGACATCGGCGTCTTTGACCGCATCGACCGCGTCGTGCGTCAGGCGGATGGACGATCCCGACGCTTCCGCAAACCGTTGTCCCGTCGCGCGCGCCGTCGGGTTCAACGACTGCCCTTTGGGTGAACAGACCGTCAAGTGCGCCCCGAACTGCGGCGCCGCGTGCAGGAACGAGTTGACGATGTTGTTGTCCGCCGCGCCGAGAAACGCGATGCGAACGCCGTCCAACCGACCGAACCGCTCCTTCACCGTCATCAAGTCCGCCATGATCTGACACGGATGGTTGAAGTTCGTCAACCCGTTGATGACCGGGACGGTCGCGTGCTTGGCGAGTTCCTCGATCTGTTCGTGCTCGAAGACCCGCGCGACGATGCCGTCCACGTAGCGCGAGAGCGTCCCTGCCGTGTCCGCGATTGTCTCGCCGCGACCGAGTTGGCTCGTGTCGGGACTCATGTAGATCGCGCTGCCGCCCAATTGGTTCGCGGCGACCTCAAACGAGACGCGCGTGCGGGTCGAGTGCTTCAAAAAGAGAAGCGCAAGGGTCTTCCCCTGCAACGCCCCGAACGCCGAAAGCGGGTCTTTCTTCAGTTCGAGGGCGTGATTCACCAGATCGTTGAGCTCCTTGTGCGAAAATTCGCTGAGTGACAAGAAGTGCATCACGCTGCCCTCCATGACGAGGTATACCGAAACATGGGTGATAGAAACAACTCACCGCCGACATAACTCCTGACGGCGGTGACGATTTTCCCGTAGTGGAAAGCAGGGATATTAGCGCGGGAGTATCAGGGAGTCAAATAAAAAGATCGACGTACGACGAAAAAAATCGGATGATGTGCATTAGTTCTGGAAGTCGTTAGAGAGGTTGAGTTCCCACAAAACCCTAATGAGCGCGGATAAACCTCTTCCCCCTGAGGGGGAAGGCTGGGATGGGGGTTCTCCCGCCAACACTGCTCAAACTCAACTCGCGTTATGACTTCACACATCAGGATGCAACCCGACGCCCCGTTTCAATGGTGAAACGGATGTTCCATTGTGAAACGCGAAACGGTTCCGTTCTGTTGAGGAACGGCGCAAAGCCTGACGAACTGAGGGGGTTCTACGATGGGATGACGGTTGGCACGACCGTTGCCTTATCGTGGTGAACGAAAAGGAGTACCACACAATGAACGGCATGTTGGAACACGCAAATATCTCGGTAAAAGACGTGGACGAGGCGGTCAGGTTCTTCACGACGGCGTTCCCCCATTGGAAGGTGCGCGGCACGGGCGGCGAACCTCCGGCGCATTGGGTACATCTCGGCACGGACGACCAATACCTCTGTCTCGGCGCGCCCGACAACCACGACTCGCGGACGCAGGGGCATCGCGGCTACGGCGTCAATCACATCGGCTTCGTGGTGGACGACGCGGACGCGGTGCGCCAACGGCTCCTCGACGCCGGGTTCAACGAAGGGTTCAAGGCGGACCCGAACGAGTCCCGCAAGCGTGTCTACCTGAAAACGTCGGACGGCATGGAGGTCGAGTTCGTCCAGTACTACTCGGACGACCCGGCGATCCGCAACAAGTACGAATAGACCGGAGGGGAAGCGATGTTCCGATCCAAGACCCGAAACCTCATCTTCCCGCAGCCGGAACACGGCAGGCTCGCCGGAGAGATCGCCCAGCGATGGGGCAACGACGAGTTCGCGCGACCCGCGTTGGACTTCGACGCCTTTGTCGCGGGCGTCGCCCTGCACGACGGTTGGAGCGCCTGGGACACCTACGTCGACACGCTCGGCATCGGCGAGATGGATGCGCCAACCCGCTTCGAGAATCTCACTCAACAGGCGCGAGCACGGTTGGATAACCCAATTTCCGAAACGATCATGCATCTGCACACGCTGCGAATCATCGGCGACGCCGCGTCCCGTCAGCCGATGCGCGACGAATGCGAGGCGCGGATCGAGGCGTGTCTGCGGGAAACAGGCATCCCGCGCGACACCTTCCTGTGGGCGGACCGCGTCACCGACCTGTGCGAGTCGATGTCCTTCGACTTCTGCTTCGAGCAGCCCGCGACCGGAACGGTAAAGGTGTTCCCGACCCATGAAAGCCGCGAGCCGGTGTCCGTGCGGTACGAGGTGGACGGGCGCGGCGGCATCACGCTCGACCCCTGGACGCTGCGCGAACCCGCCTACACCGGATTCATCTTCGCATTTGAGGCGGACCGATACCCGGAACGATTGCGCCCCGTCTTCGTGCCGTACCGATTGTCGCCGCCATGACCGCCCATTCCGCAAGGAGGCTGTTTTCTTGACGCGCGGGCGATGCGCCCTTAACCTGAAGGTCTGAATTGCCGCTCGCCCACTGATCTCGCCAACATCCGTCAGCAGGGGAGAGATTCCAAAATGAGCACGAACTTTCACCACGACATGCCCGACTCGCTCTTTCAAATCACCGAGCGCAGCGCCGAAGTCGCGCCCGAAGACCTCGTCTACCACAAACTTTGCGCCGCCTCCGACTTTCAACCGAACGAAGGCAAGCCGTTCCACATCGAGGGGACGCACCTCGCCGTCTTCAACTACAAAGACGGCTTCTACGCGGTCGATAACCGCTGTCCGCACATGGGCTACCCCATGTCCGAAGGGAGC
>JAQBWJ010000339.1 GCA_027625215.1 Candidatus Poribacteria bacterium | reverse complement strand
CGGGATTCTTCACTACGTTCAGAATGACAAGATTTACTCACCCCTTCACCTCTGAGGCTACATGAGCCATTGTCTCCCGACCTAAAGTTCAATCCCGTCGGTCGCTTCTACGACAACGATGTTGCGAACCCGGCGCGGATTGTTTCGACCGACTTGGGGACGGCGGTGTGGGCGTCCTCGTTGCCCTCGAACTCGATACTGATCCAGCCGTCGAACCCAACGTCGCCCAGCACTTCGGCGATCTTCGCGTAGTCGAGTTCAAGCGTATACCACACGCCGCCGCCGTAGTACGTCTTTGCGTGGACGAGGACCGTCTCCGGCGCGAGCACTCGGAGTTTGTCGTACGGTTCATCGAGAAAGTTGCCGCAGTCCATCGTCACCTTCAACCAGTCCGAATCGACCGCCTCGACAATGCGCGTGACGCCTTCGGGCGCGAAGGTCAGCCCCCAGTGGTTTTCGAGTCCCAACAGAACGCCGTACCGCTCGGCGTGCGGGATGAGCGATTCGATACTGTCGATGCACCATTGAAAGGCGTCGTCGTCCGTATAACCGTCGATGACGGGTTCGATGCCTTTCAACGCCATCAGGTCGTTGAACGACTTGACCGTTCCCCACCGCCCGGAGTTCAGGCGGATCGACGGGATGCCGAGTTCGTGCGCCAACTCGATGCAGTGGAGCGTGTGTCGGACGTTTTTGCGGCGCTCATCCTTGTCGGGCGAGACGAACCCCTGATGGATCGACAGCGCGTACAGGTCAATGCCGTTTACGAAGGCGTGTCGTTTCAGTCGTTGGGTATAGGCGCGGTCTTCGGACTCCATCTGTCGGTGGAGCACCTCGACGCCGTCCAGACCGATCCTCGCCGCCTCGTCGATGACGTGCTCGATGGGCGTCTTTTCGGGGGTGAAGTGCCAATAGGAGTAGGTCGAGACGCCGAGTTTCATCCGATCAGGTTCCGTTCTCGCGCGTTGAAGTTGGGGGTATGGACCGCCTGTGTCGCTTCAATCGGCATCATACGTCAGTACGCGCTCGGAAAGGAACCCGCAAGGGGGCGGCGAACGTTTACCTCCGACCCCAATTGCGGCTACGATAACGTTGTTGATTGAGCGGGCGCGAGTCCTAGATGTTGCGGAAGCGGTTGACGGAAGGGGCACGGGTTTGGAACGTACGTTGGTTTTGCTGAAGCCGGACGCGGTGCAACGCGGGCTGGTCGGGGAGATTGTCGGGCGGTTTGAGCGCAAAGGGTTGAAAATCGTCGGGATGAAGTTCTTCAAAGTGCCGGACGACCAAGCGAAACGGCATTACGCGATTCACGAGCAGAAGCCGTTTTTCGGCGAGTTGATCGAGTTCATCACGTCGTCGCCGATTGTCGCGTTGGCGTTGGAGGGCAAGAGCGTCATCACGCGCGTGCGAACGCTCGTCGGGGCGACGAACCCCGACAACGCCGCTCCCGGTACGATTCGCGCCGATCTCGGCAACGATTTCACGATCAACCTGATCCACGCCTCCGATGCGCCTGAGACGGCGGCGTCGGAACTCGCGTTGTGGTTCGCGCCGGAAGAGTTGGTCGATTACGTGCGATGCGACGCGACGTGGCTGGGGATTGAATGAGAAGTGAGAAACGAGGAGTGAGGAGCGAGTGTTGCCGCTCATCAACCAAAGGCGGTTGAGACGCCGAAGGTGGTAGATCGCTCTGTGACGATGATTTTCGGGCACGAAACTCACTCCTCGTTTCTCGAAAAAGGAGGGCGCGATGAATCTTGGGATCAAGGGGAAGTCGGCGGTCGTGTGCGCGGCGAGTCGCGGGTTGGGGCGCGCGCTCGCGCTTGGATTGGCGCGCGAAGGGGTCAACCTGACGATCTGCTCGCGGGATGAAACGCGCATAAAGGCGACCGCGCATGAGATTTCGGAAGCGACGGGCGTGAACGTCGTCGCGGTCGCGGCGGATGTTTCCGACACCGCGCAGGCGCGCGGCGTGATTCAGAAGGCGCGTTCGGCATACAGCAACGTTGATATCCTCGTGACGAACGCGGGAGGTCCCCCGCCGGGCGGCTTCGACAACACCCCCATCGAGGCGTACGACACGGCGCACAAACTGACATTGATGAGCGTCGTCACCCTGATGAAGGAAGTCGCCGAACCGATGAAGGCGCGCGGGTGGGGACGCATCATCAACCTGACGTCGATGTCCGTCAAGGAGCCGATCAACACGCTCATTCTGTCGAACACGGAACGCGCGGCGGTCGTCGCGTTTGCGAAGACGGCGGCGACGGCGTTGGCTCCTCACGGCATCACCGTCAACAGCATTGCGACGGGCATGATCTACACGGAACGGATCATCGAACTGAGCGAGGCGCGCGCGAAGGCGAGCGGCGCAACGCCGGAAGAGGAAGTCCAAAAAATGGCGGACGCGATCCCGATGGGACGGTTGGGCGAGCCGTCCGAGTTGGCGAACGTCGTCGTGTTCTTGGCGTCCGAAGCGGCAAGTTACGTGACCGGAACGACGATTCAGGTGGACGGCGGGGCGATCAAGTCGCTTCTCTGACGATCATTCACCGCATTGCTTTGTTCGACGCGTCGGGGGGACGGGGCACACCTCGTCCCCTTTCTCATGGTTGGGGATCATTCGAGTGCAATCGGAGACGAAGCGGAACCGCCTCTTGCAACTGTCGTCGTTTGTGACGGGACTGACGAAATCGGGCTTTGCGGGGGGAACGGGCATCATCGTCACCCCGCTGCTGGCGACCGTGATGACGGCGCGGGAGAGTCTCGGCATCGCGCTGCCGCTGCTGTTCATCTCGGACGTGGTGAACTTCGGGCTGTTCTGGGGGCAGTGGGACTGGAAGGCGATTGCGCTCGTGACGCCGGGCGGACTGGTCGGCATCTTGCTGACAACGCGCGTCGTCGTCCGCCTGCCGGAGTACTGGCTGAAGAAGTCCATCGGCATCTTGGGTTTGTTGTTCATCCCGTTGCAGATACTGCGGATGACGGTGTGGCAGTCGTTCGACCCGGGCTCGTTCAGCATTGAGGCGCAAATCGCGCTGGGGTTGATCACGGGGTTGGCGACGGGCGTGTTCACAACGATGGCGCATGTCGGCGGCATGGTCAGCCCGATCTACTTCCTACTCGTGCTGCCGAAGGAAGGCATCAACGCGACGCTTGTCGGGTCGGCGACGGTAGTCTACTTCCTGCTGAACTTGCTGAAACTGGTGACGTTCACGCGGGGCGGGCTCATCACGAAGGACACGATGCGGCAGGTGCCTCGGATGCTGCCGATGCTGGCGGTGGGCTTGCTCGTTGGGAAGGGCGTCAACATGTTCTTCGGCGGCTCGCGGGTGGACTGGTTCATCTACGTTGTGCTGGGCATCGGCGGCGTGTTGGCGTGGAGACTGCTGATGGCTCCGCGCCCGGTGGAAATCGCCATGAACCAGCCGACCGACCCCCTCACAAAAACGTGACGCGCGGCGAAGCGTGGAATTGATCGGTTTCGAGCGCGCGTGATAGACTGGCGAGGCGTCGTTGCGACGGGACGGCGTTCCATACTCAACTCGGCAGCGGGAGGCTCCGGCGCATTTTGGGCAAAGAACGGTTTGTGGTCCTGAATTCGTACCCTGGTCCTCCCGGATCGTACCCCTTCCAACAAGCGATGCTTGATCTCGGTCACGAAGTCGTCAGCGTGGGTCCGAAAAGCGTCGGGTTGATCCCCGATAACGAGTTTCAACAACTCGCGCCGGACTGCCGACACATCGTCTCCGAGCCGGACGCGCCCTTCAGCGAGATATTCGGTCGCGTCGGATGGGAACCGGACGCCGTCTTTCATTTCGAGTCCGCCGGAGCCATTTGGCCCCCGACTTGGAACAGTGTCCCGTGCCGACCATCGCCATGCACCTCCACTATGTTCGCGCCGCCTCGACGGTGGAGCGTCGTTTCTGTTACTACGACCGCGTGCTGCTGCCGGGTCGTCGCCCCTCCTATGAGGCGCACGGCTTCGATCATCTCGTGCGCGCCGACGGGATCAAATGGTTTCCCCCTTGGTATGTCCCGCATTTCGAGCATTACGAGCGGACGGTCGATGTCGCGTTCATCGGCACTACCTACCCCGCGTACACGAACGCGCACCGATACCGCTCACGTCTATTGGCGCAAGTGCGGTTGATGGGACGCGACGGCATTCGTGCGGTGGTCGAAAACGGCATCTCGTATACCACCGTGCAACAACTTTACGCCCAGTCGAAGATCGTCATCGACTACGCGACCGAAGGCAGACATCTCTCTCCGCGCGCGATGGAAGCG
>JAQBWJ010000338.1 GCA_027625215.1 Candidatus Poribacteria bacterium | reverse complement strand
CGGGCGGCAAGACGGTCGCCCTGAAAACGGTCGGGCTCGTCGCGCTGATGACGCAATCCGGCATGATGGCGCCTGTCGAGCCGGGCAGCGAGATCGGCATCTTCGACGCGATCTGCGCCGACATCGGCGACGAGCAGAGCCTTGAACAGAGCCTCTCCACCTTCTCCTCGCACATGACGCGGATCATCCGGGTCATCCAACAAGCGACGCCGAAGACGCTCGTGCTGTTTGATGAGGTTGGCGCGGGCACCGATCCGGCGGAGGGCGCGGCGCTCGCCATGTCGATTCTGGACGAACTGTTGGATCGCGGCGCGCTGTTCCTCGTGACGAGCCATCACGGGGCGTTGAAAATGTACGCCCACTCGCACGACAAGTTGCAAAACGCCTCGATGGAGTTCGACGAAGAAACGCTGTCGCCGACCTATCGGCTGTTGATCGGCGTGCCGGGCAGCAGCCACGCGCTCAAGATCGCCCGACGGTTGGGGATGCCCCCGCGCGTGCTGGACGGCGCGTTGGGTCGCGTCGGCGAACGCGCCGTCGAGATGGAACGGCTCATCACCGACGTAGACCGGATGCGGCGCGAGTTGGAAGTCGCGCAAAACGACCTCAAACTCAAACTTGCCGCGGCAACGGAGAAGGAACGCGACTACAATCAGCGTATGACCGACCTCCGATCCTACCGCGACGAGATCAAGCGGAAGGCGGAGCATCAGGCTGAAGCGGTGCTGCGGGAATCGAAGGCGTTGGTCGAACGCACCATCGCGGAACTGCGCGCGGCGAACGGCGTCAAGGAAGTCGCGACCGTCGCCCGCCGCGAGATTCAGCAGGCGCACGAGCAGATCAAGCGACAGATCGATGTCGAAGACTTGCAGAACGCGCCGATTCAACCGGGCGACATCCCCGCGTTGAAGAAGGGCGACGAGGTATACTTCCGCGCGATGCGCGCCTCCGGCGAGGTGTTGGAGCCGCCCGACCATCGCGGCGTGACGCGCGTCCGCATCGGCGAGATGACCGTCACGGCGAACGTCCGCGACCTCGATGCGCCGCAGGAAATGCCCGATGTCGTTTCGAAAATGCCCAAGCAGTTCCGCCAAATGGTCGCCGAGAAACAGGACCATATTTCGACGGAACTGGATGTGCGAGGTCAGCGTGCCCTCGAAGCGCTTGAGAACGTAGATAAGTATCTGGACGATGCCTCCCTCGCCGGACTGGAACGGGTGTATGTGATTCACGGCAAAGGCACGGGCGCGCTGCGGAAAGCGTTGCACGAGCATTTGCGGAATCATCCGCACATTTCCAAGTACACGCTCGGCAAGTTGGAGGAAGGCGGCGCGGGGGTCACGGTGGCGGACTTGCGCGCTTGAGGCTATTCGTTCGTTTAGACTGTGTATGCCGCGCGACGCGATGCGTTGTTGCGGTAGACCTAAAAGGGTGATGAATGGCGTCGGGTAGAATTGCTCCGGCAACTCTAGACAAGATTCGGTCGCGCATCGACCTCGTGCGATTGGTCGAAGACGTGGTCGGACCGATGAGGCGGTCGGGCAAAAACTTCATGGCGAAGTGCCCCTTCCATCAGGACGACTCCCCGTCGTTCTCCGTCTCGCCGGAGAAGCAGTTGTACCACTGCTTCGGCTGCGGCGCGAGCGGCACCGCGTTCACGTTCCTCCAACAGCGCGAGAACATCCCCTTCAACGAGGCGGTGCGTAAACTGGCGGCGCGCGCGGGCGTCGAAGTGAAGGAGCTCGAAGGCGACCCGCTCACCTCCGAAGAGCAGTCCGTCGCCGCCGCGAACCGTTACGCCCGCGAGCATTTCCACGAATGGCTGATGAACCCTTCAACGGGGAAATCGGCGCAGGAGTATCTCATCGGACGCGGCATCACCGTTGAGACGATGAAGGAGCTCCAACTCGGCTACGTCCCCGACGGCTGGGACAACCTGATGAAAGTGATGCTCCGCGCCGATTTCGACGCGGAAACGCTGCTCCAAGCCGGGTTGATCCGCCGCAACGAGCAGGGACGCGAGTACGACTACTTCCGCCACCGCATCATCTTCCCAATCAACAACCTGCACGGCGAAGTCGTCGCGTTCGGCGGACGCGCGATGGACGACGACTCGAAGCCGAAGTATCTGAACTCGCCCGAAACACCGCTCTATAAAAAGGGCGAAATCCTCTACTTCCTCGACCGCGCCCGCAAGGAAATCTCCGACTCGCGCCGCGCCCTCATCACGGAGGGCTATATGGACGTGATCTCGCTCTACCAGCACGGGATCGTGAACGCGGTCGCCTCGCTTGGGACGGCGTTGACCGACTCACACGCCCGCGTGTTGAAGCGGTACACCGATGAAGTGATCTTCGTGTTCGACGGCGACGAGGCGGGCAGCCGCGCCGTGTCGAGAGGCGCGCCGCACTTCCTGAGAGAAGGGTTCCGCGCGAACGTGGTCGTGCTGCCCGAAGGGGTTGATCCAGACGACTTCGTTCAGAAGAACGGGACGGAAGCGTTCAACGCCCGCGTGGACGACGCGCTCCCGTTGGTCGAGTTTCAGTTGCGACAAGCCGCGAAGGACGCCGACCTGACGGACGCCGAAGTGAAGATCGAGATCATCGGCGAGATTGCGGAACTGCTGCGTCACGTCCAAAACCCGATTCTGATGAAGGACTACGCGCAGCGCGTCGCGGACGGGCTCGACCTGCACATTCAAGACGTATGGAGCGAACTGCGGCGGCATCGCGTGTCGCTGCGGACGCCCCCGCCGCCGAAGTCGGCGCAGGAGGCGGTTGGACACAAACCGCGCCTCGCCGTCGAACGGCAACTGTTGACCTGTCTGCTGAACGCCCCCCAAAAGATCGGCTCCGTGTTCGATCAGATCGGTCCGGGCGATTTCGTGGACGTGAAACATCAGGAACTCGCCAAAATCCTCTGGCAGACCGACCGAGACCAAGAAGACGCGACCCCGCAACGCCTGATGGAGGTATGCTTTGACGATGATGTGCGCGGGTTGATCGCCGAACTGATGATTGAGGCGCGGTCGTTACCGGACATCGAATCGGCGACGCAGGGGTGCGTCACGAAGATGGTCGGCGACACGCTGCGCCAGATGGAACGGCAACACCTCGAATCGACTTCCAAAGGAGAAGAGATCGACGAGTTGGAGTTGGCAAAGGAACTGCTCGAACTGTCACAAAACCGACGCGAATTTCGACAGACGCAGGTTGAACGGGAACGCGCCCGCATCGACCAAGAACGCGCCGAAAAAGCCCGTCAACGCAAAACGGGCGCGAAGCGCGACCCTGTCGAACAACCGTCCTAAAGTGCACCGAGGAGAGACAAGAAGCATGACGACTGTGCGTAATCAAACCCCTCGCCCGCGCCGACAGAACACGCGACACGCGGATAACGACTCGCAGGAACGTGACGAATACGGCGAGCGTTATAGCGACTCCGGCGATGGGCGAGAGTACTTTGAAGGCTTCGACTCGACGCTCGCCGAGCTCGGCTTGGCGGTTTCCAACGATTCGGACGACTCCGGCGAAACGACCAAATTCGGCTTCGCCCCCGTCTCCACGTTGGACGACGACACGGATGAAGACGACGATGACGACGACGACAAGGAGGGCGACGGTTTTCTCACCTCCCTGTTGGAGAACGCCACCGTCGATTGGTCATCGGATGACCCGATCAAGGTCTACCTCCGCGAGATGGGCAAGGTGCCCCTGCTGACCAAAGACCAGGAAGTCCAACTGTCGAAAGAGATCGAAGACGGGCAGAAGATCGTCCGCGACGCGGTGTACGAGACGAACATTGCGATCACGGAGATGCGAAAACTGCTGAACGCGGTCGTCAAAGAGAAGATTCGCCCCGCTGAGATTTTAGACTTGCCGACGCAGGCGCGGTCGGGTCGCGGCACGCGCTATATCCGCATGGCGCGTCAGACGCTCGACGGGCTGAACGAGACGGAACTGCTCGTCCGCCAGATTCAGCGCAACCTGCGGAACGCGGAACTGACGGACGACGCGCGCGGCGAACTCGAAGAGAGCCATCTCGAAACGCGCAAGGCGATTGTGAAACTGCTGCGCCGCATCAAACTGAACCGCGAACAGATCAATTCGATGGCGGACCGAGTCAAGGAGTTGGCAAAGCAGGTGCAGCGGTTGCACAGCCGCTTGGGTCACATGCAGCGCGAAACGAAACTCACCTGCGATCAGATTCTGGAGATCGTCGCAAAGGGCAAGAAGCGTTCCATCCCCGAAGGGTTGTCGTGGGAACACCTGAACCTCGACGCCCGCGAGATCATCCGCACCCGCCGCACCAT
>JAQBWJ010000337.1 GCA_027625215.1 Candidatus Poribacteria bacterium | reverse complement strand
ACTCGAGGTCATCGACCACCAAAGGGGGGTTGCGTTCGTAACATACGGCGGCGCGAGTCTTCATCATTTTGGCGGGTTCCCTCCCGATTCGAGGCGCGACTAAGGGTGACTCTCGTTCCCTCCCCGAAGAATAGGCGATACGGCGTCGCTTTCGCAACGGAGCGCGAGAAGGCGGCTCAGCGTTGTTCGGCGCTTCAATGGTTGTCTGGCGGTTGGCAAGTCCTTGTGGGGTCGCCTTTTCCCTCACCGTTGCGCCATCCGCCCAAAGGCGAGTACCCTAAGCGACCACGTTCGTGAGAACGACAAAAAAACGCATGATCTTTCGTTGGGAAGGAACACGGTCAAGATGAAACTGGGAGCCAACTCCGTCCTGTTCGGCGGATACGACATGGAAACCGCCTTCAAATACTTGGCGATGGCGGGGTACGACGGCATCGAACTGTCCGCGATCAACGGCATGAGCGAGCATTTGGTCTTGGATCGTTGGCAGGAGTTGGCGGGCGACATCAAACGGTTCTCGCAGGAGTACGGGCTGGAACTGCTGGCGATGGAGCAACCGTCCCAAGACCCCACCGTCATGGAGAAGGCGTTTCAGGCGGCAGTCGAAATCGGAGTGCCCATCGTGAACTGTGGTCCCGGCGGCAAAACGGGCGACGAGTTCGCGTGGCAGCCCGTCGTGGACTCACTCGGCAATTTGGTGGAGATGGCGGAGAAGTACGGCGTGATTCTCTGCGTGAAGGCGCACGTCGGCAACAGCGTCCACGACACGCCGACGACGCTGAAGATCATGGAGGCGATCACCTCGCCCGCGTTCGGGATCGACATGGACCCGTCGCACATCCACCGCGCGGGAGAGAACCCGGTCGAGGCGATTGCGGCGGTAGTGTCGCGCGTGAAGCACGTCCACATCCGCGACTGCAAGGGCAGAGAGCGCGGTCCCGGCAAGCCGGAGTTGCAAGCGAACGGGCGCGGCGATATCGACTTGATCGGTTATATCCGCGTGCTGCATGAGAACGGGTACACGGGTCCCGTCGATCTGGAAGTGATCGGCGCGAAGGAGTATTCGTTGGAGCAGTGTTGCGTCATCGCGGCGGAGACGCGGGGGCACATGCAGGCGTCGTTGCAGGCGTGCGGCGCGCGTTGACGCCTGACGGGGGTTGTCCGTTCCTCGTTAGCGTATCAAGTTGGATCGGGCGACTCACGTCGGATAGATCACCAAATCATCCACCCGCACCTGTCGGGGCAGCGTCATCACGTAACGCGCGGCGGCGGCGGACGCAAACGCTCAATCCAGTTTACCAACGGTGGCAATGGTCGATACCGTTTTGTATTCCGACGTGCCGTTCGTATCAACATGACCGAGAACATGAACTCGGTATTCCCCCGCTAAGAGGTTTGATACCCGAATCTGTTTCTCGAATCTGGTCATCATGTCACCAGACATATAGGCGTCAACGACTTGCGCGGGAACGATCGTGATCACACTACCGAGTACAACAGTGGCTGTGAAATCGACTGTCGCTTGCGTCGAATTCACATATCCGACGATATCGACATCCAGGAAATCCTCTCCGGGAGTCGCGATAACGTTCTCGACTGTTGTATGCCTACCGCGCGGGCGGAGCACAACCTCATTTTCGCCAGTTTCGATTTCGTAGTAAGGTTTGATATTCTCGAGTGGAACGCGCATGGGAGCACGCTTCAAGGGTTTTGGCGAATCGTCGCATCCGACGGTTCCTATCAAAGACAAGCAACAGGTAAAACTGATGAGTGCAACACCGATTCGAGGCACGGAGTATTTCATCACACCGATTCCTTCGCGGACTTCTCGATTACTCAGTGTCCGTAGGTTAGGTCACGTCGGGTAGATCACCAGATCATCCACCCGCACCTGCCGGGGCAGCGTCATCACGTAACGCGCGGCGGCGATCACGTCATCCACCTCCAACCGGATCGGCGAGGCGGCGGGACTGTTCTTGAACGGTGTCTCGACGGTGCCGGGACAGAGCGTGTCCACGCGGATGCCCTTGTCGCGCACCTCCGCCGCCAGCGCCCGCGTGAACCCCAACAACCCCCACTTCGACGCGCAATACGACGACCCGTACGCAAACCCCAACTTCCCCGCCACCGACGAGATGTTCACGATGTGCCCCGTCTGCCGCGCCAACATACCCGGCAGGAAGGCGTGCGTCACGAGGAAGACGGCGTTCAGGTTGATGTCGATGACGGCGCGCCAGTCGTTGGGGGACATTTGGTCGATGGTCTGCCAGATGCCGACCCCGGCGCTGTTCACGAGAATGTCCACATGCCCGAACGCGCCGAGCGCTTCGGACTTCATGCGTTCGACGGCATCGTCCCGCGTCACATCGGCGGAGACGGCGAGCACGGACTGTCCCTCACCCGCCTTCGCCCGCAGCGCATCCGCAACACGCGCGAGTTTGTCCGGCTGCCGCGCGACGATGGCGACGCTCGCCCCTTCTTCAATCAGAAAGTGGGCGAACCCTTCGCCGATGCCGGAACTGCCTCCGGTGATGACCGCCGTCTTGCCGTGAAAAAGGGACATTCAAAATCGCTTTCGTCGTGTGTGATGCGTTTCGGGTATGATCTATCGGTTGGAGTTTGTCTTGAACTCTTTGAGCGTTCCCCACACGCCGAACAGTAGTTTTCCCGCTGAATCCAGTCCGCGAAGCGCGTCCGTCCACGTTGGGTAAGAGTCGTCCGCCGGATGGCGCGTCAGGTTGCGGAGATCGTCGCCGTTCGCCTGTATCAACAGGATATCCCGATTGAACGCCTCATCGGAAACGAACGCGATCCGTCCGCCGTCGAGCGACCACGCCGGACTCCAGTGGCGGAATCGGCGCGTGGGCGTTGTGAGTCGTTCGGTATTCCCACCGCCGACATCGGCAACGAACAGGCTCACGATGTCGCCGTCGGAGTGGGCGTAAACAAATCGGGAACCGTCCGGCGACGGGGACGGTTGATCGCTTCCCTCGCCGAATGTGAGCCGTTCGACTGTCCGAGACTCCAGCTCAAGCGAGAAGATGTCTGTTCGCCCGCCGTTCACCTCCCGCGTGAACAGGATACGACTACCGTCGGGCGTCCACTTCGGCGCAAGCTCGTTAACAGGGCTTTCCAGTAACGGTTGAACGTCGGAACCGTCGGGGCGCATCCGGTAGAGATCGCTGTTCGCAATCGACACGTTGCGTTGAAAGGCAATCCACTCCCCGTCCAGCGACCACGAAGGCGCGGTATCCGGCAAGTCGTGAAACGTCAATCGGCGAACGTCCGACCCGTCCGCCTTCATCCGATACAAACTTGAACTCGTTTTAATGGGCGTCGCCGCATCGTCATGTCGGGTGGAACCGAACACGACCCACCGACCATCCGGCGAGACACACGGCGCAGTATCCTCACCGTTGTGATCGGTCATTCGCGTGACGCCACGCCCGTTCGCCGTCATCCGATAGAGCTCGGTCTGACCGTCGCGGTCGGACATGAAGTAGATCGCTTCCTCAGCGACGGCATGTATCGTGAGGTAACACGCAACGACGACGATCCATCCACCTTTGATCGTCATGTGGACGCTCGCGTCTCGTTTATTCGGGTAGAGCGAGAAAAGAGGTGGGACAACCGTTTCCGACTCACTCCTCTTTTCTCACTCCTCACGTCTCGACATTCACACCGCTTCGAGCAGCAGATTCTCCGGCATGTTCTCGATGCGCGACATCCAGTAGTGCGCGTCGAACGTCTCGTCGCCGACAAGGAACCGCCACTGACGGATGCGGTTCACCGTCTCGATGCGGACTTCGTTGCCGTACCACCGATGGTTCGCGCCCATGATGCCCGACACTTCGCCGTCGTTCAGGTCGTCCGTGTTCCACAGCAACTTCTGGCGCACGGTCGGGTTCAGTCGCAGTTTGAACATGTAGCGTCGTCGGTCGGTGCGATTGGGCTGCGCGCAGTGCCAGATGCCGTGATGCACGACGACGAGCGTGCCCGCCTTGCAGTCCATCGCTTCCTGACCCAAAAAGTTTTGGTAGCGCCCGATATCCGTCTCGCTGATGCGGCGGTACTGGCTGCCCGGCAGGATCATCGTGCCGCCCATTTCGCGGGGCGTGTCGTGCGCGAAGTAGAAGAACTGGATGTCGAAGTGCAGCCGCAGGTCGATGATCGCGTCGGCGTGCCACACCTGCCCGTTCGGGTTGTTCGCGCCGACGGTGTGGATCGCGCAGTGGTCGTACAACGGGTTTGGTCCGACGAGGCTTTCGATGATCCCCTGCACCTTCGGCAGCCGGAACACCTCGCCCATCACG
>JAQBWJ010000336.1 GCA_027625215.1 Candidatus Poribacteria bacterium | reverse complement strand
GCGTCGGGAGCTCCCGCAGGTTTTCCCGGCGGCGGCAACCCGCAAGCGATGTTTGAACAGTTCCGCAACGCGACCCCCGAACAACGCGAAGCGATGCGCGCCCAGTTCCGTCAAGGCGGCGGTGGAGGGTTTGGCGGTGGCGGAGGCGGCGGAAATCGCGGTGGCGGCGGCGGGCGAGGCGGTGGCGGTGGTCGAGGCGGGAACTGATCGCCCGCTCGGAAATCTGACCGCGCGGTTAAACCAAACGCGCGTCGGACTCATCCAATATCTTCGGTGAAACACGGCGCGACTCAAGGGGAGAACACGAAACGACCATGCCCGACTTCAACGCAGACCGCTACAAACAGATGAAATATCGCCACTGCGGACGCAGCGGTCTTCAGTTGCCGGAAGTGTCGTTGGGGTTCTGGCAGTCGCTTGGTGAACGCGGCAACGACGACCTGTGTCGGGAGATGATGTACCTCGCGTTCGACAACGGCATCACCCACTTCGACTTTGCGAACAACTACGGACCCCCGGCGGGCAACAGCGAACTCGTCGCGGGCAAGATTCTCAAAGACATGCCGCGCGACGAACTGATCATCTCGTCCAAAGCGGGATACGGCATGTGGTCGGGACCGTACGGCGACGGCGGCAGCAAGAAATACCTTGTCGCCAGCCTCGACCAATCGCTGAAGCGGCTCGGACTCGACTACGTGGACATCTTCTACCACCATCGCCCCGACTCGGACACGCCGCTCGAAGAAACGATGGGCGCGCTCGACCTCATCGTGAGGCAGGGCAAGGCGTTGTACACGGGCGTCAGCAACTACGGCGGCACGGTCTTCCGCGACGCGGTGGACACGCTGCGCCGTCACGACTGGACGCCGCTGACGATCCACCAGCCGAGTTACAACATGCTGAATCGGCGCGTCGGCACGGACTTGCTGCCCCACACGGACGCGGCGGGCGTCGGAGTGATCTCGTTCTGCCCGTTGGCGCAGGGCATGTTGACCGACCGCTACTTGAACGGGCTGCCGTCCGATTCGCGTCAGGGGCGGCGGGGCGATTCGGGTCAGCGGTGGTATCAGGAACAGAAGGAACGCGGCGTTTGGGACAAGGTCGGGCGTTTGAACGAGATCGCCCAAGAGCGCGGTCAGAAGATGGCGCAACTGGCGTTGTCGTGGCTGCTGCGCGACCGACGGATCACAAGCGTGCTGATCGGCGCGAGCAAGAAGGAACAGTTGTTGGAGAACATCGCCGCCGTACACGCGGCGGAGATCACGGACGAGGAACAGCGGCGAATCGACTCGATCTTGTCGTCTTGACGGTTGGGAAAAAGACTGAGCGGTTGAGGGAGCTCCGGTCGCTCAGTTGGCGTAAAAAACAGTTACCTTTGCGTACTCACGGGCGGAATCACGGAATGCACGCACATCAACGAAAACAGGTACACGACTCCTTGGGGGCGAACCCGATGTCCGAACGCGCGACGACAGGGCGAGCACGGCGCGACGCGGCGCGCTTGCGGGGCTCTTTTCCATCGTTTGGTTGATCGCATGGTGCGCGTTGATCGCGCCGTCGGCGTTCGCTCAGGACGCGACGATGGAAGTGACGGAACGGGGCGCCGATGAAAAGGCGTCGCGCATCACGCTCGATTTCGTGAACGCCGAAGCGCAAGCGCTGATGCAATTCCTCAGCCGCGAAACGAACCTGACGATCATCGCCAAAGAGAGCGACCTTCAGAACAAGAAGTTCTCGCTGGTGAACCTGCGCAACGTCACGGTCCCCGAAGCGATTGAGAAGATCAAAATTGCGATGATGCAGTTCGATCTGGCGATGATCCAGACGGACTCGACCATCATCATTACGACGGTGCAGCAGGCGGTCAAGATGCAGGTGCCCGTCTCGCGCGGCTCCGACCCGGCGCAGATCGCCGATTCCGACACGATCATCACCCACGTCATCCCGCTGCTGCGGATGCGCGCCGATCAGATGGCGGAGCGGTTCAAACAGAACTTGCCGGACAGTTCCATCGTCTACGGCGATACGGAAACGAACTCGCTGGTGATCACCTCGACGGCGTCGAGCATCAAGCGGATCACCGAGATCATTCGGGCGATGGAAAACGCGCCCTCGTCGCCGCTGCGGATCAAAGTGTTCACCATGAAGAACACCGCCGCCGAAGACGTGCGCGACGCCCTGAACGACGTGTTCCGTCGAAACGACAGTCAGGGATCGAACTACGTGCAACCCATCTTGGCGGAGAACGACGGGCAGCGGCGACAACTGTTGCTCGACCAGTTGCAGACGGTCGGTCTGGAAGTGTTGCGCGGCGAGGTGCAGATCGAGGAAGTCCAAAACACGAATCAGATCGTCGTGCGGGCGTCGTCGGAGAACCTCGAAATCATCGGCGCGTTGATCGGTCAGATGGACGTGTCCCCCGCCGTGCAGACCGAGTTCAAGGTGTTCCGGCTGAAGTACGGCAACGCGGAAACGGTCTCCGAAAATCTGCAAGAGATCATCACGGGCGAAGGCGGAGGCGGAGGCGGCGGTCGGAAAAAACGCAACAACAACCGTCCTTGGTGGGAACAACAGCGAGGCGGCGGCAACAACGAGGGACTTCAAGGCGTCGTCGGCGAAGTGCGGATCGCGTTCGACGAACGACTGAACGCGATCATCGTCGCAACCGACCCGCGCAACTACGGCATCATTCAAGCGTTGCTGGACGAGTTGGACCAAGAAGACGAACCCGCCGATGAAATTGAAATCTTCTTCCTGAAAAACGCGGACGCCGCGACGATGGTGACCAACATCAATGAACTGATTCAGGGGCAGGAAGAAGAGAGCAACGTGCCTTGGTGGTTTAACGACCGAAATCAGAGCGACACACCCGCCGAAGGAACGTTCGGGCTGCGCGGCGTCGTCAACCTGACCGCCGACACGCGGTTGAACGCGATTGTCGCGGCAACGTCTCAGTCGAACATCAGCGTCTTGAAGCGGTTGGTAGAACGGATGGATGTGAACATGCCCGAACAGGAGTGGGGCACGCGCATCATCCAACTGAAATACGCCGACGCGGAAAACATCGCCAACATCCTGAACAGCGTCTATCAGGGGTCGAGCGGCAACCAGCAGGGCGGCGGGTTCTTCAATTTCCTGCAACGGTCGAATACGCGCAACCAATCGCGCGGATCGCTGGCGGGGAACGTCGTCGCGTCGGCGTACCCGACGACCAACTCTCTGATCGTGTCCACATCGACGACACGGAACTTCTCGTTGATTCAAGAGTTCATCGACGAACTCGACACGCCGACGCCACCGGAGCAGCGCGAAATCACGGAAGTGATCAACCTCGAGTACTCCGACGCGGATCAACTGGCGACGCTCTTGGGCGACCTGTGGCAGGACGATTCTCAGGGCGGCGGTGGAGGCGGCGGAGGCGGTTTCTTCGGCGCGCTGCTGCGGTCGCAGAGCGGTCAGGTTGAACAGAACGACATCAACAGTCTCTCCGGCAAGGTCCGGTTGCTCGCCGATCCGCAGACGAACTCGCTCGTCGTGCAGACGCGCTCGCGGTATGTCGAAGATGTAAGGAATCTCCTCGCCAAGTTGGACATCGTGCGCGGTCAGGTGTGGATCGAGGTGACGATCCTCGAAATCACGCTGGACGACACGACGAAACTCGGGCTTGAGATGGAGTTGACGGAGCGACGGCTGTTCGGCGTGGACGCCTTCGGCAAGAACCGTCGTCCCGGCTCGAACCCGATCACCGGCACGTTTTCGAGCGATGTCGGGTTGAACGACGAGATCAGCGGCTTCTCGCTCAGCATGGCGACGAACGAGTATATGGCGTTCCTGCACACGCTGATGCGCCAGAACAAGGTGCGGACGCTGTCGCGCGTGCCGCTGTTCGTCCGGGACAACCAGACGGCGACGTTCTCCAGTGGTCGCGACATCCCGTATCTGCAAAGCGCGCGCACGTCGGACTTCGTGGAAAGCCAAATCTTCGACTTCGCGTTCTTGGAAAACATCGGGATCAACATCGAGATCACGCCGCACATCGCGCGGGTGAAATCGCGCGGCACCGAACGGCGCACCATCGGGCTGGAAATCACTCAGGTGAACGCCTCGAACTTCCTCGAATTCACCAGTTTCAACGCGCCCGTGACGGAAGACAGCACCATCCAAACGTTCATCGACGCGGAGGACGGGCAACAGATCGTCATCGGCGGGTTGAAGAAGCAGAAGACGCAGTCGGTCGAGGAAAAGATTCCGATTTTGGGCGACCTGCCGCTGCTCGGTCGGTTGTTCAAGAACACGGAAGACGTGACGCAGGACTCCGAAA